>JAUZOQ010000110.1 GCA_030706385.1 Bacteroidota bacterium
CTTCACTCGGTGCGGGCGCAAGCCAGGTGATCTCGCCCTCATCCTTTATTTACTTTGTACTGTATTTTATTTTCGGTTATCTGATGTATGCAACGCTCTATGCAGGAGCGGGAGCGACGGTCGAGCAGGCAAGCGATGCTCAGCAGATATCGATGCCGATCACGATGCTCATTGTCTTACCACTCCTGATGATGACAAGCGTCATCCAGTCTCCATCGAGCACATCAAGCGTAATACTCTCCCTTATTCCCCTATTCTCTCCGATCCTGATGCTCGGAAGAATATTCAGTGAGCCGCCTCCGATGTGGCAGATCCTCCTTTCCTTCGTGCTGATGGGATCTACCTTTTTCGGAGTCCTCTGGGTTTCGGGAAAGGTTTACCGAACCGGAATTCTCATGTACGGCAAGAAATATTCGCTGCGCGAAGTATTCAAGTGGCTGAAATATTCCTGAGGCTAGGCAGACTTCTTCGTTGCCGTCGTAATGATATTCACCCGTTTGTTGAATATGGCATTCGCAACGGAGTCGGTAAATTTCCACATTCCGAACGGGAAATAGCGCAGGACGATAAACGTCCGTGCAAAAAGCAGCAACTTGTTATTGAAGGCTTTCCAGGCAAATGAATCCAGAGTTGCACGATCGTATAGATCTCGAAGCTTCGATTCATCGAACGAATGGAGATGACTATTTAACGGAGTCTTCTGATTACAGTGCACGCAGAGTGCATAGCGAATCACTTCTTTATACGGCGTAGATACGACAAGCATCCCTTTCGGTGTAAGCACGCGCATCAACTCCTGGATGAATTTCTTCGGATCGACAACATGCTCGATGATCTCAGCAGCGACGATACAATCGAATGAGTTATCGGCAAATGGCAGCCTGAATGCGTCGGCGACAACGGCTGCATGATACTCCGACGGATAGTTTTCGAGAGCCTTGCTGGTATTGACGATCGTCGCATCGGTCGAGCAAACAAATACTTTCTTTCCGACATAGGACTTTGCAAGCCATGCCGAACCGCTTCCGATATCAAGAATAGATTTCGCAGATGCAGGGATCATCGAAAGAATATACTCCCGAAGCCTTCTCTCGCTGTGTTCCGTCGCTCCCGTTCGCTCTTCGAAATAGTCAAACTCTTCAGCATCTTTCTTATAGTGAGCCAAATAGTCGAAGCTGCTCCCCTCAAGCACTTTGTTTTCTTTCAGCATGACCGGCACATTGCCAACGACAGTATAGACTTCGCCGCAGCCTGTGCACCTTAGAGTCTCGTCGCTGAAATCAAGTTTGGATTTGCATGCGGGACAGACCAGCCGCTCAGAAAGCATCCGATTGAGAGCCATATTTCAATAATGTTGTGTTGAAGTTTACGCTTTCTTCCCGTCCCACTCAATATCGGACATGCCGGCAATAGTATTTGCTTTGCGAGCGAGAACAAAAAATAGATCGGAAAGCCGGTTTAGAAATTGAATATCGAATGGGCCGATGTGTTCGGTTTCCGCAAGCGCTACAACTCTTCGTTCGGCTCGGCGGCCTACCGTTCGAGCAAGATGGAAGCATGCCGAAAGCGCTGTGCCACCGGGCAGAATGAATTTCTCAAGTGGTGGAAGCCCAGCCTCTGCCTGATCGAGAGCCAGCTCAAGCTTCTTCACGTCTGCCTCTTCAACACGTGGAATGGCGTAAGTCGTCTTCGAATCCAAAGGCGTAGCAAGATCGGCACCAAGAACAAAGAGGCCTTTCTGAATATCGACCATTAGCTCGCGGAAATACTCGCTGCCGGCCTGAGCTGCGACGAGGCCAATGACGCTATTGAGTTCATCGACCGTTCCATAGGCTTCGATCCGGGCAGAGTTCTTCGAAACCCTTCCCGAGCCAAAAAGCCCCGTCGTTCCGTCATCTCCGGTTTTTGTATAAATTTTCATTGCACAATGAATACAGGAATGTTGAGCGCATGGCGAACAGGTGAAACCGTCGTTCCGAAGATCAGATCTTTGAAGCCCCGATGTCCGTGCGAAGCCATGACGAGAAGATCGATCTGCTCCAGCTTTCCGATTCGAATGAGTTCTTTCGGAGCAGAGCCAAATCCGATTGCCGTATGAATATCGATCTCATGATTACTGAGCAAGTCTTGCTTCAAAGATGCAAGATACTTCTCTCCCTGGCGCGAAGCTGCATCTCTGGCTCGTTCACGAAGAAAGAAACCAGATGCGCTGGTAACAATGTGGATCAAGACGATAGTGCCATGCGAAGCGCAGAGTGATAGCGCCTGCTCGATCACGCCTTTGTCTTTATCATTACCTTCGATCGCCACACCGACCCGCGAGTACTTCATTGAGGGCGTCAGCACTCCGAGTGAACCTGCGGAAATAATATCCTTTTCGGCTCTGGTGCTGCGAAACCAAGGTTTGAAGAGAATATAAAGCAAGAGAAAGCCTATAGCAACAAGAAAGGGTAAGGCAATAAGACCTGTTAACTGATGTGACGGCGTTGCCGAAGCTATGGCTTCTGATTCTTTTTCGATAAGCAGATTTATGTTTAGCGCCAGCACGATGGCGGCAGTGATCCAGGCTAGGACCTTCACCCAGAGCTTATTGACGAAATCCCCCATGAGCTTACGCTCGCTCGTAAAATGCACAAGTGGAATAATGGCAAAGGCAAGCTGCATACTCAGGACGACCTGACTGATGATCAGCAGCGAAAGAGTGGATTCATCTCCGAAGATCGAGAGGACCAATGCTGCAGGAATAATTGCCAGAGAGCGAGTGATTATTCTGCGCAGGGCCGGGCGAATCTTCCAATGCAGGAATCCCTCCATCACGATCTGACCGGCTATCGTACCGGTGATCGTCGATGACTGCCCGCTTGCAAGCAGCGCAACGGCAAAGAGAATGCCGGCCATTTTTGTGCCCAGAAGCGGCGAAAGCAATTCATGGGCCTGTTGAATCTCCGTAACTACCTTGCCTTGGGTGAAGAACACTGCTCCGGCCAAAATCAGAATTGCTGCATTAATAAAAAATGCACCATTGAGGGCAAGAAAAGAATCGATCAGATTGTATTTGCAGGCATCGCGCTTTCCATCGGCAGTCTGATCGAATTCCCTCGTCTGAACAAGAGCAGAATGCAAATAGAGATTATGCGGCATCACTGTTGCACCAATTATGCCGATGGCAATGACGAGGCTTCCCGAAGGCAGATGAGGGATAAATCCACTCATCACACTTGGCAGCTCGGGGCGCGCCAGAAAGATCTCGAAAATAAAACAAAATCCAATAAGCAGAATCAGCGTCAGGATCACAGCCTCTAACTTCCTCATGCCGAGGTGTTGAAGCGCCAAAAGAACCAGGACATCCAGTGCGGTGATGAAGACTCCCCAAAGGAGTGGTATATCGAAGAGAAGATTAATCGCGATTGCCGTTCCGAGCACTTCGGCAAGATCGCAGGCAATGATGGCGATCTCGCATAAGATCCAAAGAGCGATCGTTACTGGTTTCGCATAATGATCCCGGCAGGCCTGAGCAAGATCGCGACCGGTAACGATTCCTAATCTGGCAGATAAGGTCTGCAGCAAGAGCGCCATCAGGTTGGACATAAGCAGAACCCATACCAGGACGTATCCGAATTTAGCGCCTCCTTCAAGATCGGTAGCCCAATTACCCGGATCCATGTAACCCACACTTACCAAGTACGCCGGGCCTCCGAATGCCAGGAGACGCCGGATGATTCCCTTGTTCTTATGAGGGATGGAGATCGATTTATGAACCTCACCTAATGAGACATTACTCTCCATTATCCGTCGCTTTTCGTCTGTAATATGAGTTTCAGATGGGCAATCTTTTCACGCAATTTCTCTATCTCCCGCGGAGATAATTCCTTCGAAGAAGGCTTTTGATAATAGATCTCAAGAGCGTTGAGATCGATGAGCATGTCGGTCAGAATCGTGAGAGCCGTTCCGATCCGACCTTCAGTATCACCTTTCATAAAGATCTGATCCTCAAGCAAATTCTTGTATTCTGTCATAGATTACCGGTAATCGCCAAAGACAAAGTATTGAACTGAAGGATCGAAGCCGAGGGAGCGCCGCAGAGCGCGATTCCGCTTACGGGAATCGCTCGTATTCATAAAGATGACAACGGCCGCTCTATCCTCCTCCAACGACCGCATCGCGTTCACCGTCGGAGTACTGACCGAAAGCGCGAGAAAGAGAAATACTTTCGCAACTGAGCGCGAGAGGAAAACAATTACGACCCTATAAAAACTTGCCGGCATGGCTCAATCAACACTTATGGCTGCGGTTATGCTCCGGCTGCGGCAACGCCGAGGGATGTACGAATAGACTCCATCACTCTTGCCGGGCTTATGCTTGTCATGCATTCATGGGTATGAATAGGGCATTCATTGCTTCCATGGGAAGCACATGGACGGCACCATAGACCTTCATCCTGAACGACTAATCCGAGCTCAGGCGGAGGAGCAAAACCAAATTCCGGAACTGTCGGGCCGAAGATGACAACGGATTTCGTGCGGGTTGCCGTGGCGATATGAACAGGTGCGCTATCATTGGAAACAAGGAGGTCGCTCGTTGAAATGATGGAAATCAAGCCATGTAGATCAGTTTTAGCTGTCAGGTCCAAGACATTGCTTTCCAACGAATTAGAGACTTGTTCTAACAAAGGACTCTTATTGATTCCTGTAAGTATTATCGAAATTCGCTCGCTTTTGAGCAGCTCGATCAGGGCGGAAAACTTCTCATACCCCCATTGTTTCGTCTTCCAAACGCTATCGGTGGCCAGCGTGACGATGGGTCGAGGCAGAGCACTAATCACACTTGCGAATGTATTCTCCTTCGGTACAAGTTTTGGTAATGTCCGAACATCGGCAGCGGGAAAGAGTGGTAGGAGCAATCGCACAGCCTTAGCTGTTTGCGGTTCTTGGAGCTCCACTGCGGGATGGGTTAATTCTTCAAGATCTCCATACCCGATCTTCTGCGGAGCCTGGAGCCTCTGGAGCAGCATGCGGGTTCGCTTTGAACTATGGAGGGTGAAGACGACATCGAAGCCTTCGGTATTCAACTCGTCTGCTTTGTGACGTATACCGGATAGCCCACTCTCAGAGCCGTATTTATCGTAGGAAAATACCTCATCGACTGCGGGTGAGCAATCAAGAACAGGGGCAACTTCAGGGCGAACGAGATAGCAGATTCTGGCACCGGGCATAAGACGACGAAGCTCTTCGGCAAGAGAGAGCGATAGAATGGCATCGCCAAGAAAAGCAGACTGTATAATAAGTGCCTTCATTATCTAAATGTACTTCCAGCGCCTATGCTGCCAGAGCCACTGGTCAGGATGCTTGCGGATAATACTTTCCAAAAGCTTAGTATGCCGGAGCGTCAGTTCATGGATATTCTCAGGAGAGTCGCCTTGAAGGTCTTCGAATGGAATTTCCTGAAAACTGATATGGTACTCTCCCCTTTCGGCACGCAAGCATTCTGCAAAGAGTATTGGAGCGCGCGTTCGAAGCGCAAGCCGTGCAGGCCCTTCGAAAGTCGGAACATCCCTTCCAAAGAATGGGACCCGCGTACTTTCTCCGGGAGCTGCCTGATCTGCAAGCAGGGCAATACATCCGCCGCTGCCTAGTATGCGATACATCTTTCGGATATCCGCAGAATTCACGAGCGTATTGCCTGTACGGATTCGCATTTTTTCAAGGAATCGCTCGGTGAAAGAGGTTTGAATATTTTTCCTGACGACAGCAAAGTTCTTCTTGAGGATCAGCGCTCCTCCAAGTGCCAGCCATTCCCAATTCGCAAAGTGGCCGGCGATGACGATCAGACCATTGCCCTGCGATAGCGCCTTATCGAAAAGCTCAGGATTCGATACTTTCGTGTGACTGGCAATAGCTCTACGTCCGGCAAAACGGAGATAGAGCATCTCTGCGAATACGATACCCAGATTCCTGAATGCTTTCTTCGCTATGGTTTCTATCTCACGTTGAGATAAGTCGGGGTAGGCATTCCGAAGGTTCTCAAGTGTAACTTTTTTTCGGATACTGAGAACGTATGCAGTCTTTGCAAGGAGAATACCCAGAACAACGAGCGTAGCTCTCACAAAGAAATACTGCGATTAATTCGTCCGTCGTGCTTCTTCACTATACCAGTTAGGCTCGTAGCTCTCGCCCTCGACATTTGAATGCACAAGGACGAACTTCCCGCCACCTTGCACGTCGACAAATGCAAAGATCGCATGGCTGCCTGCTATGAGGTGCATGTTCTTATCATAGTATTCCCACGTAATATAGGGCTTTGCATCGGTATTGTGGAGCTGCTTTGTAATATAACGCTCTTCCGGTGCACCGTAAGTCAGGTAGATCCTGCCAAAATCGGATTTCCAGCCGGCAGTCTTCTGATAGGTGAATTTCTTGTTCGCTTCATCGACATGAGCGTAGTAGACTTTATAGGCAACCAGCGGAACAGAGGATCCCTGCTCTTTATCTTTTGTGCGCCAGAAGTGATACAGGAATCGTCGCTCGTCGGTGATAGCGCTCTCCTTCTGAGCGCCGTCAAGCTCGGCTTTCTTCTTCAGCTTTTTCCAATCTTTCGTCTGCTCCCCCGAACCGATGTACATCGCCTGGTCGCCTTTTTCTTCGACTTCAAGCTGTGCCATCTTGCTAATATCGCTTGAAGCATAGACAGTCTCCTCATCCAGAGCGGCTGCTGAGGCTGCATCGCCCTGATCCTCGGAGAGCTTCATGCCGCTATCGAAGAAGAACACTTTCTGCATCGTTGCCTCCGTCGTTGCTCCGCGCTTGACGACGATCTCGAGGATGTAGCTATCAGTCGGCAAACCGTCGATATCGATCGAGCCGATCAGAGGAATCGTCGAAGCGGCTAAGGTCTGGCTATGCGAATTGGAGAACATTTCATGCTTCTGGGCATCAAGCACACGAGTTACGACTTCGCATCTTGCCGATGCGGAAACGGATGAAGCAGGAATGTACAATTCTGTATAATAATTAAGCTTGCTATTTGTCTGGCCGAAAACCTTCGATGGATTCGGCAGGATCACATACCCGACCTTCTCAAACGGGCTGTCATGATTCACGGCCGGAGTCAGTGTGCGGGCAAGCTCAACGCCGCCCAAATAAAACTTATCTGCCAGTACAGTAGGTGCAAAAAAGCTTCGCTTGATCGTATCGGATACGTCCCTTCCCATTTCATCCTTCACGTGAAAGATCAGCACAGCCTCGTCATTCGATCTGAAATTACCCGTAAGGGCAGTGCCATCGAGCATCAACGAAGTCTTGGCGCTATCGAGCGCCATTTTCGTTGTTCCGGTAAACGGCACTTCTTTCTTGATATCCCTTCCGGCAACGGCATGGCCATCCTGCCAAATTTCTGCACGAGCATTGATCGGAGCCGACCAGACCGTGCCCTTCTGCTCAAAGCGCAACGCACCTTCTAAGATGCTGTAATAGATCTCAACCTGTATCTTGCCGGGATCACGAACAAATGCAACGGCATCCATCTCCACAGTACCTTGCTGCTGCTGTGCAATTGCGGAAACGGCTAACGAGGCAAGACAGACACTAACAAATAGGACTTTTCGCATAGGAAATTCGGGTGAATAATTTACACTGCTCGTATACGGGTATTAGAACGTCTGTTACAAATAAAAAGAGCGCCTTTTATGAAAAAAGGCGCTCCTGTGCCGAAGCTGCAAAATTGGCGATCTCACTGGAATGCTGCGCTGACCGAAATTCTGTGGATCAGGCCGAGATTCTTCGTTGTATTGATACCATAATCGATGCTACCGAGGAAATCTTCGGTCTTATATTTGACTCCGGCGCCCAAACCCAGGCCGAGCTGATCCTGATTGAATCCATATCCTGCACGGATGGCAAGGATGTCGTTCCAGACGTACTCGCCGCCGATATTATAGGTTTCCGGTCCATCGGAGTGCGCTGCGAAATCGAATGCAACATTCAATTTCTGATCTTCCATCTGAGCCTGGAAGACATCGGTTGCAACACCGATCCTGAACGATAATGGAAGCGAGAAGCTACTTGTCTGGAGCAAGGCATCCAAGCCGCGCGATGTCGCATTGATCGAATTGTCTCTGGCAACGATCGAAAGCGAATTTCCCTGAAAATTTCTATCGGGCCCGAGATTCGTAAGAGCAAGTGAGATCTTCAAGTGATAAAAATCCGTCTGATACAGCGATCCTGCATCGAATCCGATTCCATCGGCAGAAAGATCAAGGATCGTGCTGCGGATGTATTTGAATGTTGCACCGAAGGAGAACCGATCGGTCATTGCTCCGGCGATCGTGATTCCGAAGGCAAGATCATTAGCATTGAATGTTCCGGCGTTGATATCCTTCTGAATAGTCGATTTCTGCAAAGCTCCATTATCGAGAACAATAAGGCTCACTCCGAAGCGATACCGATCGCTGATCGGCATTACTGCACCGATAAAGTTATGATTGATCCCTGCAAAGTATGCCGTGTACGTCGCCGATGCATTGATACCTTTTAGGCGGGCGATTCCGGCAGGATTCCAATACAGAGCAGAAATATCATCGGCAAGTGCACTGAACGCCCCGCCCATGCCGGCGGCGCGGGCTCCGACTCCGATCTTCTCGAAGAGCGAGCCGCTGGAGCCGACATTGTTGAAATTTTCCGCAGTGGTTTGAGTCGTTGTTCCGCCCTGAGCGAACGCAGCCGATGAAAGCAATGCTAAACAAACTACTCCGAAGGATAAACGACACAACTTGAAAACTTTCATTGTAATGACGTGAGATGAAAATTTATACATGTTTTCGATACTTCTCTCTTTATTAGAAATCATACTTGTAATGATGCCGGGTTAACCGAAGATCCGCCCATGCTCTGAATGAGCACGAGCGGATAGTCTATCGGAAAATTACCGTGTCAGGCGATAGCCGCCAAGAACAACGGCGAACTTCGTCGTTGTTTCCCCAAGCACGGTTGTGCCATCTTTAGGATCCTTGGCAATAATGCGTGCGACGAATACCTGGCTTCCGACGCGCTGTCTGCCCTCGGAAAGCAAATTCCATTCTTCAACATTATAGCGATCTGCAAGCGCAACACTTCCGTCGGAGTTGAGAGCAACTCCACCGTTCTTATCCTGAGCAGTGCCAACGTGTTCGAGCGTCTTCACGAGCTCACCGGCCAAGTTATAGATCTCGATCGTTGCTCTCGGTGGAAGACGTGTGAAGAAGAGCTTCGCATTATCGGTCGAAGTTTGGCCGATATGCTCGACGATATACGGATTCGGCACGACCTGAACTTCATCCAGAATCTTCGATTGGCGATACAACCCATCGTCTGAGAAGTCAAGCTTCTTATCTTTCGACGTATAGACGGCGAACTGAGCACCGGGGAAAGGCAATCCTTTCATCATTCCCGTGAAGCTGATCGTGATCTTGTCACCCGGAGCGAAGTCGTTCGCGAACGGTCCTCCGTATGTCGCCGTATCACCGGTAGAACTATTGGTGATGCCCGGGAAATTCAAGGAGAATTCCGCACCGGCAAGACGAAGTCTGTGAACGGTTGCAAGATACTTTCCTCCGGCCGTTGTTCCGGTCGGGAAATAATACATACCTGTCGTCGAAATCATGGGGCTTGCACTTCCCGGATCTTTCGGATCGTCTTCAATGAAATGGAATGCATCCATTGCAAACTTGCCCGCGATCGGTACGATGATCGAATCCGGCTGGCTATAATCCGGCAGCTGGCTTCCATCGGTAGCCGGCCTCGTATGGTTATAGAAGCGAGCATCGACTTCCGGGGTAACATCATTCCTATTTCCAGGCCTAATGACGGTCAGAGGCTGATCGCAATGCGTTTTACTGATAATCGTCACCGGCATTGCGTTCGGAATGAAATCGACTGCAGAGTTCGGATCCTTGATATGATCGAGCGTGTACACCTGTCCCGAAATCGTATCGAACTGCTGCTCGCTCCAAC
>JAUZOQ010000111.1 GCA_030706385.1 Bacteroidota bacterium
AACGAAGCGGTGATCTGCAGAGTGGGCGCATGCTTAAAAGCAAGTGGATATTTTGTCATTGATTTTCTGAATGCCGAGATCGTGCGAAGAGATCTTGTTACGCATGATGAGAAAACGATCGCTTCCGGTGAACGCATCGAACAATTCCGCGAGATCTCCGGCAACCGGATCGATAAGCGGATCATCATTCATTCCGGAAATACTGCAAGCGAGTTCAGAGAATCGGTTCGGCTATATGAGCTTCAGGATTTCGAACGAATGTTCGCAGCCGAAGGGCTTTCGATGGTCAAAGTCTTTGGCGATTATTCCGGTGTTCCTTTCGAGGCCGGGAGTTCTCCGAGGTTGATTCTCGTTGCAAAGAAGGATGGAAAACAGATGGATCGGTAGAAAGCAGAGGCAAGTGAGAGTGGGGCTTTATGTCCCGTTCTTTGCGGTTCTTGTTATCGGTTTTTCTTCCTGCGATCTTTTTTCAACGCGGGCTCCGGCCTCTCCGGATTTCGGCTCGACCTTCATATGGACTCCGGCTGAATTGCCCAGTACGTTAATGAGTAATTTCAAGGGTACGATCGAAGTTCTTGATGCCACAAACTACACGAAGTGTTTTATCGGTGCAAAAGATTCGGCCGTAACGGGTGAGAAGTTCACTTATACATTTACTCCGAGGTCCGGGCTGGATGCAGTCTCTCGAAGTCTTTTCGATCTCTGGAATATTCAGTCCGAGCAAAACTTCATGACGAAGCTGAAATCAGCGCTAGTTTCAAATCCGAAGCTGAATGTCACCTTCAGCAATACGAACTACGAGCAGTTGAATTCGAACTCGGCTCGCATTACAAGCGATTACCTCATTCTCTTGCCCGTTCAGACGAACTCAACCATTCCTTCTTCGATCAGCGGTTCGATGATCTTGCAGCTTGCTCTCGTGACAACGGAACAAGGTACGAAGGAATGGAGGATCGTGAACTGGTCGGATTTCCCGCTGACTTCCGGCAACTCCTCGACATTCACCGATCTCAAGCTGCAGCTCAGTTCGTGACGGGCAGATCACATAACATTTTGCTCAAGCGCCATGCTGCGCCGGTTGCGGCTATCTGCCTGATGGGAGTTCTCCTATCGTGTAATCCCTTCTCGCCGGGAATCGATAATACTCTTTCACAGAACGGATTCAGTGCCGATTCCGTCAATGGCTTCTTCGAAGTCTTTCGCGCTGCCTATCAGTTCAAGGATACGACATATTACGGAAAGCTGCTGGCTCCGAACTTCGTTTTCAGTTATCGGAATTATGATCGCGGTCTCGATCTTGAATGGGGGCGAGACGAAGAGATGCAGACGACGGGATCGCTCTTCGCTTCGAGCCAGTCTTTCGATCTGCTTTGGGGCAATGTCCTCGATTCCAGCGGCAACGATACGATCTATGATATTACCCGTTCTTTTTCTCTTGATATCACCTTGAATCTTGGCGACGTTCTTCACGTAGATGGCAGAGCGATATTCAGCCTGGCGCGGCCGAGTAAGAACGATCCGTGGCAGGCGATCAGGTGGCGGGATGAATCGAATTTTTGATGAGTTCACTTCAACAACTACGACTTTCACTAAGCAGGCTCGGAATAACAGGCACCATACGGCTGCTGGCTGAGAAGCGCGCCAAAAAACGGCGGCTGGCTAGGCTGCTTCGTCAGGATTCCGGAAGAGTTACGCTTGTGAATGCGCAGAATATCTCCGGCATCGAAGTGAGCGAGGAAGACCGCATAACCATAATCGAACGAGCCGATGAAATGCTGCGCGATGATAATTACGTCTTTACCTTCTTGCATCCGCTAAAAAATATTCCGAATGTCTGGAATTACGACCATCTCGAAAAAAAATATTGGCCGAAAAAGAGATACGAGGAAACGCGAGTTCATTCTGCCGAAACTCCGAGCGATGTGAAGATCGTCTGGGAGATCAACCGTTTCAAATACCTTCCGCTTCTGGCGCAAGCTGCATATCTATCGAAAGAGAAGAAGTATGTAGATGAGATCGAATGGCGGCTGCTTTCCTGGCTAGAGGATAATCCCTTCGCCGGCAGTATCAATTGGTCGAGTCCGCTGGAGATCGCAATTCGCGGCATTAGCTGGAGTGTTACACTTCGCATTCTTTCGCTTGCCGGATTCGATATTTCGGGCAATGAAAAAATATCCACATCGCTCTGGCAGCATGCAGCCTATCTCAATGCCGAACTCTCAGTTGATAAGATCGTCCGCAGCAATCATCTGATCGGAGAGACGGCAGGGCTTTACATTATTTCCGGCTTCTTCGACTTTCCCGAAGCGGAGTTCTACCGGCTTCGCGCAAAGCGAGTATTGAGCGATTCAGTCCTGAAGCAAACGTATGAAGATGGCGGCAGCTGCGAATCTTCGGGATGGTATCATACATTCGTTACGGATTTTACGGATCTGGCTTTGCGCACATCGCAGGCGATCGGCGATCCGTTCGATGCCAGTCTGAACGATCGTTTCAAGGCGATGACGATCTATCGGAATTCGATTATGCTGCCCGATGGCGATCCAGTCCGGTTCGGCGATTGCGATTTCGGAAAGGCGATCAATCTTCCGGGAAAATGGAAGGATTCGATCTTCGGATTGAACACGCTCGGTTCAGCCGAAAGAAAAGACTATTTTCAGAAGACCGGCCATATCACTGCACGGCTTGAAAAGCATTATCTCTTCATGCGCGCAGGAGATTTCGGATGGGGTGGCGATGGATTTTCCTCGCATGCTCATGACGATTTCCTCGCTCCTATCGTTGCGCTTGGAGGCGCGAATATTCTCGTCGATCCCGGCACGTTCGCCTATAATGGCGCGCCGCAGGAACGCGATACGGAACGCCGTGCAGAAATGCATAACGGGATTATCTTAGGAGTCCGACCTATCCTCAAACCGAGTTTCGGATGGATCAAGACACGGCCCGCCGCTTTCATTAATAGTTGCGATGTGAGCGAGAACAAGATCACCGTTACGGCAAACTACGGCGAGGCCATTGCCGAGCATGATCGCCAGTGCATCCTGAAGCCGGAGGAATTTATTCTCGAAGACCGGCTGCATTTTTATTCAGGTAAATCGCTTGAATGGAATTTTCATTTTCATCCCCGGTGGAGGCTTGTTAGAGAAGGTCCACGAACTTTTGCCCTTCATGATTTCCGGGATAACCATTACCGGTTCGAACTTTCCGGTACGGAGGAAGAGTTAGAGGTGCTTCCGTACGAATTCGCACCGGCATATCGCCAAAAATCGAAAGCATGGAAGGTGCGTTTGCGCTCTTCGACAGCCGATCAGGAAAAACGAACCGTGCGATTCACATTGAAAAGAATAGAACAAGCCATCGCCCAAAGTTCTGCTAACGACTAACGACTAAAGACTACCGACGACCTTTTGCAATTACGCCAACATTTATCGACCGGCATCTGGGCAGTAGCCGATAAGGCGCTGATCTTTCTCAACGGCTTTACGATCCTGCTCGTCGTCATCGCCGTACTGCCTTCATCGGAGTGGGCAGCGTTCTCGCTTTTCCAATCGATCTTTTTGATCATCTGTGTTCTTGCCGATTCGATCTTCCTGCAGCCGATGGTGAAATTCGCCAGCGAGCATGAAGCCGAAGTCGAAGAAGTGCTTGCCGCAAGTTTCAATCTGTATCTCATCGTCATGCTTGTCTCGGGAGCGGGGTTTGCGATATTCGCAGATGCTGCGGGCAAGCTGTTTGCAAGCCCCGAACTTGGAATGATGCTTCCATGGCTTCCGCTGCTACTGGCGCTGAATATTTTCCGGAACGTCGGTATACGGTATTTGCAGATATCCTACAAGATCCCGCATATTTTTTGGATCGATCTTGCTTTCTTCGGATCGATCACGCTGATGACGATCCTGGCGAACTCACTCAGGATCTTCCACACGGCAATGGATTTCGTGACTATCAATATTATCGGCAGCGGACTTTCCAGCATCGTCGCCATCATCTATGGTCGCAAGGCATTCCGTGAAATGCCGCTGCTCACGGTTCCGCGCAACGAGTATGGCAAGCTTCTCTCGTTTGCGAAATTTCAGGCAGGGACTTCGGCGCTGCTGACATTCCAGCAATGGGCCGATGTGCTTATTGTCGGAGTTTATGCGCCTGCTTATGTTGCTCTCTACTCCGCGGCGAAAACATTGTATCGGTTCTTCGATGCCGTGCGCGAAGGAGCAACCTTGCTCATCGTGCCTGTTGCATCTCGGCTGCATACATCGGGCGATGGCAAGAAGCTTTCCGAACTCGTTGAAAAATTACTTTTTCTTGCTTTTGCCGTGCTTGTGCCGATCTCGCTCATTCTCGCTCTTGGTGCGAACATGTTGATGGATATCTTTTATAAAGGAAAATTTCCCGGCATCACGCCTGTCTTTGAAGTTCTGATCCTGACGGGATTCACCTTACCGCTGGCACTTGTGGCAACGAATGTTCTTATCGGCATCGGCAGAGTGAAAGGCCTCTTCCTCTCCGTTCTCGGCGGTACGATCATCTTCTTTGCAATGAACCGCTTACTGGTTCCGCAGATGAATGCAACAGGCGCAGCGCTGAGCGTGTTAGCATCGACAACTGCAACCGGCATCTTCGCCTTCATCGCCATGCGAAGAGAACTCAGCATCACGGCTGCAGGGATATTGAGAGGAGTCAAGTCAATTCGAAATAAAGAGAAAGAAGAGATTCAATGATTTCAGTCGTTACAGGGGGCTCAGGATTTCTTGGAAAGGTTTTGGTTTCCGAATTAAAGAAACTCGGGCATACAGTAATTAATATTGATAAACGGAGTGAACCAACTGAAGCGGATCGATATGTCGAAACCGATATTCGAGAGCCATCACCTGAGGCAATTGAAGCATTACAGAGTGCAGATAATGTCATCCATTTGGCTGCGAATCAATTCAACAAGGATATTCCTAAGTGGAAGGAGAGAGAGTATTTCTTTTCGACGAACGTCGGCGGCACAAGAAAGTTGTTGGAGATTCTTTCCCATTCATCAAATATTAAGCATTTCCTATTTGTCTCGACGGATATGACGTACGGAGTTCCGCAAAGGAGTCCCGTAGATGAGCAACATCCGACAAATCCACTGGGCTATTATGGGGAAAGCAAGAAGGGTGCCGAAAAGTTGATTCAGGAGTATATGGAAGGAAAGTGTTCCTGGACTATTTTCCGTCCACGTCTTATTCTTGGGCCGGGTAGGCTCGGTGTGATGGTGAAGCTCTTCAAGATAATAAGAAATGGGAAACCTGTACCAGTCATTGGGAAAGGACTGACTCGTTATCAAATGATTTCAGTATTTGATTTGGCGCACGCCATAACGCTGGCGTTAGCGAAGCATGCGAAAGGAATTTATAATCTCGGCTCGGATAATCCTCCGGTAGTAAAGGAATTACTCAAGAATCTGATCATTCATGCGGGTTCGAAATCTCGATTGTTGCATCTGCCTCAGAGTCTAACACAGTTCGGGCTTGATTTCCTGTACGTATTCAGACTTTCACCACTGTTTCCGGAGCAATACAAGATCGCCAGCATCGATTACATCCTAGATACGTCCAAGGCGAAAAGAGATTTAGGATGGCAATCCCGATTTACAGATCAACAAATGATGACGGATGCGTATGATTACTATGTGGCAAAGAATAAAGGATGATCGGAAGACTCTTTTAGTCTTTCTCTTCTTCCTTGGTTTTGTAATACGGTGCATTTTCATTGCCATCTATCCCGGTACGAATTATTACGACGGATCCTCGCTTCGCTATTTGCGAATTGCAGAAAATATGATGTCCGGAAGAGGAATGTCGATTTATGTTGACACCTCAAGAATATCATCTCCACTCCGCCAATTTGTTTACCAGCCATTCATTGATAAACCGGCAGGATATCCGGTGTTCTTGACTGGGATTATTTCTGTCTTTGGATATTCTCTCGTTGTCATTCAGATAATCCAAGGGCTTTTCATGGCATGGATTGGCCCGCTATTTTTCTTAATCGGCGAACGCCTCACTAAGAATTTCAAATACTCTCTGATCTGTGGAATAGGCGGAGCGGTGTGGCTTAACTCGGCTCGTTTTGACATTGTCATCTTGCCAGAACCACTGGTCGCTCTTCCAATTGCTATTGCACTATACCTGATGGCATCAAAGTATCCCAGTAGCAAGAGCAGATGGATAGGTGGTTTGCTGGCTGGACTTTCGATCGGAATCGGTACACTACTAAGACCGGATGTTGTCTTACTTCCTATATTTCTATTTGGTGGGATGGCAATACTCTACGGATTCAAGTATGCCGGGCAATTCATTATCCCATTTGGTCTTGCAATGGCCGCTGTAATTTCTTTACAAGCACTCTTTAACTACAATAACTCAGGGGGAAAACTCATACCCTTAGGCTATAGCAATGGAATTGCTGCTTTTGAGGGAATCAGCCAATTTGGAGATACGCTCGGCACAGTGTACTCAGATGACAGATTGAAAATCTTGGAGGATCAGTCAGACTTATACTACCCTCGCGGTCCGGAGCGTGACGCTGAACGGACAAAAAAAGCCGTCGCGATAATTAAAGAACGACCGGTCTGGTTTCTAACGACTGTCATCAAAAGAATTCCTCTTCTTCTGACACCACGAGGCTTGTTCATCATAGAAGACAGCAGGCCAACAATGAAGACGAGCGATGACTTCACCCAAAAATTTCCCGGATCATTACTTAGGGAGTTTCGGGAATCGCCATTAACGGCGATCGTCAAGATAATGAGTTCTTTACTCGGGCTTGGGTTAATGTTTTTGGCATTAATAGGATGCTGGAAATGGAGAAACTCATACAAAATCTGGCTGCTTCCGTTTGCCGTTGTTCTCTACTTCGTATTTTCGCACCTTCCAGTGAATGTGGAACCGCGATATTTCTATCCTGCAGTGCCTTTCATCATTCCGCTCGCCGGAACTTTCTTCATTAAGAAGGGTTCAATGACATATAGTCAGGGGCCATCTTAACTTACTCCACATGGGTATTAGTCGCTTCACTTTCCTCCTATGTTTTTTACTCTTCGCGTCCACAGGGCAGACGCAAGTCCGATTTACTGACGTTACTTTACCTTCGGGGATCACGACACCGACAACATCTTCCACTTCGTTCACAAATTCCTGGGCGGATTTCGATAATGACGATTACTGGGATTTGTTCGTGGCAAGGGGAGATCTCTATAATTTCCAGGTGCCTCAGGTTTATCACAATCTTAGAAATGGAAAATTTGAAGAGATCACGTCTTCAGCATTCCTAAATCTATCACCAGGCTACTATGCGCACATGTGCTTTGGCGATTTCGACAACGACGGATATGTCGATTGCTTCATGGATGCCTTCGTGAGTTCCGTAAATAAATTGTGGAAGAACAATAGAGATTTGACATTTACCGATGTCTCCTCGAAAATGTCAAATCCAGGAGGGGAGACGGTTGGCACTATATGGACTGATTATGACAAGGATGGTTTTGTAGATTTGATCGTAAGTGCGCAAAGTGGCCAAGGCACTAAGACCTATCACAACAATCAGGGTAATACGCTCGATCTCGTTACTCTCTTCGACAATTCCAATATTGGAGACATTGTTCTAGCCACTGATATCAATCAAGATGGTTGGCCCGATTATTACATCCATAATGATTTTGTCGCTGATCTTTTTCTATCAGACCAACAAGGAATATTCCAACCGTTCGATAACTCATTTGACGTAAAGGATTTTGGAGTACATGCGAGAATTACTGCCGCATTTGCCGACATTGATAACGACGGGTTTCCCGAATTCATGTTAGGCTATGATGGGAAATTGGTGGTTTGGCACAACGACGGAGGGACAGGATTCCATAATTGGACCTCGGAACTTCACTTGGAGGATGCAGCGATCGGAGATCACAGGATGTCCTTCATCCAAGATGTGGATAATGACGGGTACTTGGATATTATCTTATTCAACCTGGTTGATAGCTCGGAGATTTGGTATGGCGGACCCGATGGTTTTTTGCGCTCAACGGCACCTTTCCATTCGAATGTAACCACCGGCCCGAGCTCCTTATCGTGGACGGATTATGATAATGACGGATTCATTGACTTTTTTGAAGCATCCTATGGCACTACTGCGCTATGGCACAATAAGGGTAATTCGAACCGGTGGTTGAATGTCAAATTGCGCGGGCATCAAGCAAACTCAATGGGTCTGGGTTCGACAGTGGTTGCATATTCTGAAGGGAAGAAACAGTATCGTGAGGTTGGCTACTATCAAAGTTATTATGGATATCAACCGGCAATGGCCCACTTCGGATTCGGCGCCCCGGGCTGCAATAGCGGAGCGGAGGTGATCGATTCTGTTGTCGTGATCTGGCAGCCGGGAGGGAGGCAGGTGATCAAGAATGTTCGCTTCAATGAACTTGCTGTCATCGATCAGGATTCCGGAATCGTGCGCACGATCCAGAAGCCGCTATCGGTCTCTTACGGATTTGCATATCCGTATTTTCTGGCTTCGAAATCGGTATTTGCCGATACGCTTGTCAGCATGCCACTTGCCGTTCACTTGCCAAATACGTTTGTTGCCGATTCATTGCTCAGCGATGAGATCACGTTTGCCATCGGGTATAACTCCGATGTGATCGATATCTCCGCCACGAAAGTAGCGGCACGTTATACTCCTCCGGCCGGATGGATATTGAAGTCATCGGTAATGAAAAAAGATACTCTCGTTCTTACCATCAGTAATGCAATGGGCGTGCACTTACCCGATTCTGTCGGACTCGGAACGCTGAAGTTCGATACCTATACTGTGAAAGCAACAGCAACATATCTTTTCCTGGATCAAATAACGGTTCGCGCAAAAGGGACGGACTACTCGTTCTGTCATAATTATGAAGGGGATTTCCTGGGTGCCGTTGTGATCGTCGATCGGAATGGAGCCGGTGTTTCCGAAGATCATCACCACGTGGCAACCATGACTATCGCTCCGAATCCTGCCTCCGGAAAATCCGTCAACGTCAGATACACATCGGATGGCATCGGTGAAGATCAGCCATATCAGGTTTCCGTCTCCGATGTTCTTGGAAACACCGTCTGGCAAAGCACGATCGCTCCTCGTACGGAGCAGACCACAAGCAGTGGACTTCCCACCAATTTTGCGATTCCAACATCTGCACTTTCCCGTGGTACCTACCTGGTCCGATTAAGCGATGGGGGCAAGCTCGCCACAGGCAAATTCACTGTGGTCCGGTGAAGAATTGTGCCTAATGATAAGCGAGATTTGCCAGATCGGGCTGATTTTCGCGGATTTTGGGTAATCGTGGCTTTTTCGGCGAAAAAAGGTGTTATATTTGTAGTATGTCGGAAAAGGCACATATTAGCCAGAGTGAGAGCGCCGGAGTAATTGAATGCTCCGGTTCGGTCGCGCTTGCAAAACTTCTGCAATCGGTACGTGTCGATACGCGAGCCCGCATTGTCGGCGTTACTGCTGCAAATGCTGCCGGAATCTCCACTCTTGTGATCGCCGGTGGCTTGGCCGAAGTCCAGCACGCTACGGGCCTGATCAAAGGGCTTGAGGGAGTTAAAGACGCAGTCTTTTTCGCTCGCCCCGATAAGGAGGCCATGGGACTTCTTCTGCGTTCGCTCATGATCGCTGAGGCTGAGACTCCGATCCTCAAGGAGCCCCGCGTCCGCGAAATAAACGATCTCCATCTCGCGGAGATCGATTCCTGGAATGTCCACGAACTTCGGCGCTATGCCCGA
>JAUZOQ010000112.1 GCA_030706385.1 Bacteroidota bacterium
TGTCACGGAGCACAATACGATCTGAACGGAAGAGTTCTGACCGGCCCGGCACAATACGATCTTCATCCTTACCGCACAGCCTACAACAGTCAGACGAAGATCCTGACCGTCAAGTTTAGCTGATCTACCGATCACTTTTAGAAAGAGAGGATAGAATCATGAGAGATGAAACCATCTATATTGAACGAATACCCACGAAAGTGATCGAGGAAGAAACTCCGCATCGTTACCGGCCAAGCAAGTCCATGCTCGATACCGGCCTCTTGATCTTGCGGCTTGCCCTGGGTGGCCTGATGCTGCTCCATGGTATTGGAAAAATTCGCAATGGAGTGGAGATGTTCAAGCCATCGCTTGCCGAAATGGGACTGCCGGAATTCCTGATCTACGGACTCTATATTGCCGAAGTTCTGGCACCGGTGATGATCATCTTTGGATTGTGGACTCGCTTTGCTGCGCTCACCATTGTCATCGATATGATCATGGCCATCGTCCTTGTTCGCAAACAGGATTTCTTCGCACTCAGTCATAGCGGCGGCTGGGCAGTCGAACTGGAAGCGCTCTATTTCTTCATGGCTCTTGTTCTTTGCTTTACCGGATCAGGAGCATATCGGATAACCCGTTCTCCTCGTCCCTGGGATTAGCAAGCAACTTGAAGACATCCGTTTGAAAATAATTTGGACGATCGGGCATTCCACTCGCTCTTTAGAAGAGTTTATTGGCATGCTCCGATCATTCGATATCGAACTTCTCGTAGATATCCGCAGCTATCCCGGCTCACGGCGCTATCCTCACTTTGGTAAGGAAGCACTTGCGTTATCCTTGCCTGCCGCAGGCATTGAGTATATCCATCTCGGCGAACTTGGCGGCCGAAGAAAAGCCAGACCCGATTCGCAGAACACTGCCTGGCGCAATGAAGCGTTTCGAGGTTATGCCGACTACATGGAGACTGCCGAGTTCAAGAAAGGAATCGAACATCTGGAAGATCTTGCCCTTCAAAAACGCACAGTCTACATGTGCTCCGAAGCAGTATGGTGGCGATGCCACCGCGCCCTTGTATCCGACTATCTGAAAGACCGCAAGTGGAAGGTCATTCATATCATGGATACCGGAAAAAGCATGGAGCATCCCTATACTTCCGTTGCACTCGAAAAACAGACCGAGCTTTTTTCCGACCGATAAAGTGGATCAAAGTGGAGAGTTCTATGGCACGGTAATTGTGGTACTATTACCGGTAGTGATGATTTCAACCTAACCGGCCGGAGAATTATGAATTCGAAACTTTGTAGCGAATCGAATTCCTCTCATTCTCCGGCCGTCATAGGGCCATCGCAAAGACTTCTTCGAACATACAACAGGAACACGAATTATGAGACCTCTTTGGACCGGAGCGATCAGCTTCGGATTAGTCAACATCCCCGTTAAGATCTTTTCTGCTACGAAGGAAAGTACCTTGGATCTGGATATGCTCGATGAGCGCGATCACGCCAGGATCCGATTCAAACGCGTCAATGAACATTCCGGCAAAGAAATCCCGTACGAGCATATTGTCCGCGGATATCTCTATAAAGGAGATTATGTCGTTCTCGATCCCGAGGATTTCGAAGCTGCCGATGCCAAGAAAACCAAGACGATCGAGATCCTGAATTTCGTCGACGAAAAGGAGATCGATAGCATCTACTACGAGCAGCCATATTACCTCGAGCCCGATAAATCCGGAGCCAAAGCTTATGCGCTCTTGCGAGAAGCCCTTTCCGAAAGCGGCCGCGTTGCCGTCACTCAATTCGTTATGCGCAACAAAGAAGCGCTTGCCATTCTGAAGCCTTCGAAGAAAGCGATCATCTTGAACCGCATCCGCTTCGAAGAAGAGATCCGCAGCGCCGATGATCTGAACTTGCCGCAGATCTCGAAAGCGAAGACGAAAGAATCCAAAGTTGCGATCCAACTGATCGATCAACTTACCGAGAAATTCAACATTGCCTCGTATAAGGATACGTATACGGAAAAGCTTCTGAAGATCATTCACGAAAAAGCCAAAGGCAAACGTCCGCAGAAGGCCGTTCCTAAACCGAAGATCGTTCACACCAAATCCGACGACCTCATGGCCATCCTCAAAGCAAGCCTTGGCCAGAAGCAAACAAGGAAGAAAGCAGCATGAGGCGCGGATCGGTGATGAAGCAGCCGATGCATCAAAAGGATATGTTTTAAATTGTCAATGAACTGACGGGAAGGGGAAAGGGTCGATTGTCGATGGTCGATAGTCGATGCAGAAGAAAGCTGGTAGTTGATAGCTGGTAGCTGGTAGAAGCTAGTCTTTAGTCGTTAGCAGAGAAATGCGAAGATGACGCATGGACTCTCTCCAGTGGGACGGACTCTTAGTCCGTCCGACGAAGTCGGCTCCGCAGAACGGACTAAGAGTCCGTTCCACTGGAGGCAGTCAACTCCATAGAAGGCGTCAACACCTCTGGCCACTAGCCACTAATCACTATCCACTGCCATTGAATTTCCTGAAGTAAAGGACTTACCCCAGACCTGGGACAACTACTGCTAACTGCATACTGTCAACTGCAAACTCGCACCGCAGTCCCCCTTTTCGCCAAAGCTCACTCCTAACCATGCTTTTTCCCTTACCGGCGGGATTTTCAGCCTGTTTGCCATCCAGACAAAAGCACTATAGGAAACTGTTGGAATGAACTTATGAATACAAATATACGAAATAATCAGACGAAAAACAAATCTATTATTTAAGAAACCTTAGTCCGATTCCGTAATTTATTGAAATATAAGAAGATATTTTTTGAAAAAAAAATGATTTTTTCTCAAAAACACATAATTACTGGAATTAACGAGCCATTTTGCCAGAGTTAGGCATATCTATTTCCTCCACAAAAAATTTCTTTTGAACCATGCTTTAAATCTTGATACTTCGTCTTCAGTTAACTGATCTGGATTATTCTTCACATAACCACGCGACATATTCAATTTAATGGCAAGAAATAGAAATGCACATAATGCTATTGCCGTACCAACATGAGTAAGGAATTCTCCCATAGAAAGAAAAAACCCTCATTTCTGAGGGTTTGGTTCGTTAAAGAGGTCTATTTGTCTGGTTTCTTTCGCCTTCGTCCCTTTGCCGAGTATTTTTCCCGAATCTCCTTTGCCTTTTCCGTTGGAACGCTGAGAATTCTCCGTACCACTTCCTCGAACTTCTGCCATTCGTCGGGCGTGTCGTTCAGGGAGTTTTTTTGATCTTCGGTTGTGCCTCGATCTAAGGGTTTCTTTTTTGTCACTGCCGTACGACTCCGGTGAGTTCTGCGTCCGTTAGTCTATTTACTCGATCCGAAACAGGACACCGAGGCTTGCGCGGAGATCGCGGGTGAAGATTTCAGTCTCACCTCCTGCGTACGGAGTAATGACACTACTCATTCCATAATCATATCCGGCTTCGAGAAAAAAAGTTGCTTCGGGAGTGATCGAGTAGGTGACCCCAACTCCAAAAAGAATACCAATATTGAACTTTGGCATAAGGCTATCGGTAAGATCTACCGTTGTGTCCCTTCCAAAAAGTTTTCCGATTTCCTTTCCTGAAAGTTTCAATCCGAATTCCGGACCCGCAAAGAAAAAAGGCTTTACCGGATCACTTCCGAAAGTTACTTTAAGGAGAACGGGCATTTGAAGATACTTGTAATCAAGGACGAATGGGGTACCGTTCAAATTATCGTTAGCGCCCTTTTGCACATAAGCAAGTCCGATGCTCATACCCAAATTATCGGTGATCCAATAATCGCCTTCGGCACCGATGGCAATGCCGGTTCTTGAAGTTATCACTTCTTCGCCTCGAGGTTGAGGAGGTGACAAAGCTATGGAGCCGATATCAACTCCGACATGCGCTCCGAGCCAGAGTGAGCCGGATTGTGCGAAACCAGTGATCGAGGAGAATGAGACGATGATGATGCTGAGGAGATAATGCTTCATACGGCGAATAGAATGTACTAGTAAACTCACAATACTACGCCTTCATTCTCTGGCTGTTTCCTATGAATAGGGTATAAAACAATCCCTCGACGATTCTCTCGAGAAAGGTCAACGTAGGTCTCTTTAGGATGTCATTTCGAACGAAGCCTGACGCGAGCGAAGCGAGCGGCAGGCGGAGAGAGAAATCATTTAAATAAAAATAAATCCTTATTTCCCAGAGCGTGGTTTGCGCGCTCTGGGAAATAAGGATTTATTTTTATTGCGAGATTTCTCACTACCTCTGCCGCATTCGCGGCAGAGTCCGCTCGAAATGACAATGTTGTTGATGGTGCTCTGTTTGTAGGGGCACGCTGCGCGTGCCCTGCTGAGGTCTTTCGAATTCCAGTGGCATTTGGAATGCATCAAGAGGGCACGCGCAGCGTGCCCCTACGAACGTCATTAAATCTTCCGTCTAGGAAAGCGAAATGCGAAGAGGCGTTGTTGGAACAACCTCTTCGCATTTCTTCCAGATAAGGGGCGCTACTTTAACTTAGAACATAGTCTGCCCCGACCGTTGATAAACGATTTCAGGAATTGCGCGAGCTGCTGGATTTCCCTTGATCGTCGCTCTCTCTCTCCACTGGACTGGTCTGGCTTTTTCCAGGAGTGGTGGAAGAGGGATTGCTCTGTCCCTGCTTTGGCTGTGTCGATGATGAACCGCTTTGGCCTGTCTTTCCCATTCCTTGATCGGTTGATCGGGTGCCGCTTTGGTTCTTCTCTTTGGTGTCATTATAGTTATCCATGGTTGTAAATAGTTAAATGGTGATTATGATGGCCTGTCATTTCAAGATCGCTCCGTGATGACGGCCGTATTTCTATTTTGGAGATCCGGCACACATCTCAAACGGCTTTTGCATGGCAGTCGTCTGGGCAGGGCAAGAACTCCCGATTCAAAAAATTAATGAACGCTAATTCAGATCTTCGCTTTGCTGCGGCTCTTTCGGAAGTGGTGCATTCGAGCGCTGTGCAGTACTATCTTGTTCGGAAAATCCTATTTGGTTTATTGCGCGTGACGAACTTTGCCTCTTCGCATGCTCCGACGGGCCACTATTTTTCGAGGCAACGCCAAGAGCTTTACTGCTCCGGCTCTTTGATCTCTGCGGAGTTTTTTTCGAGCTACTGTTTTTCATGATAATACTTCGATGGTCTTTCAGCTAATAAGCGGGGAGAGATGGTGTGCCAGATGTGTGAGTGAGGAGAGAGTACTCACATCTACAAACGATATTCGTTGTGGGTGTACAAATATACAAGATATCGTGCGAAATAGCTTTCGTTTTCGTGAGCTTTTCTGTTGTAACTTTCACAGGTCGAAGGTAAGCCATTATATAGCTCTAACTTACCTTTCGGATTATTTTTCGTTTTCCAATTTTTTCAGCGCGCGCTCGATATTCATGCCTCGACCAATGACGGGTTTCCAAATATCTCCGATCTTATCGAGCCGCCTGAATATCGTCTTCATCGTATACGCTGAAGGATCAAGCCTTGCAGTGACTTCGCTCCAGGCAAGCGGAGTCGAAACGGTAGCTCCGGGTTTGGGACGGACGGAGTAGGGAGCAGCAAGTGTTTGCCCTTTCGAGTTTTGGAGATAATCGAGATATACTTTCTTTTGCCGTTTGCGCGGACTGCGGATGAGACTTGTGATCTCCGGTAAGCGGGAGTTCACACGCTCGGCAACTAAGTGCGCGAAATTCCTTACGATATCGTAATCGTATTTAGCTCCGAGCGGAATATAGATATGCATGCCGCGCGAGCCGGAAGTTTTCGGATAGCATTCGATATCGATCTCTTCGCATACTTTTCGTACAACGATAGCCGTTTTAGTAACTTCGGAGAATGCGATATTCTCCGGATCGAGATCGATGACAAGCCAATCGGGATTATCGAGTGTGCCAAGCCGCGAATTCCAGGGATTGATCTCGATACATCCGAGATTCGCCATGAAGATGAGTGTGGCCTTGTCGTTGCACAGCAAGTAGTTAACGTTTGCTTTGTTCGAAGTGGAGTATATTTTTTTCGACCTGATCCAATCGGGCATTTTAGATGGATCGATATCTTTCTGGAAAAATGCCGGACCGGAGATGCCATTCGGGAATCGGTGCATGGACTCGGGCCTATCCTTAAGATAGGGAAGCATTACCGAAGCGATCTTTTCATAATACTCCACCAATTCGCCTTTCGTGATCCCTTCGTTCTTCCAGTATAGTTTTTGCTGGTTCGTCAGGTGAAGCGTTACTTTGCCGACTTTCAGATCTTTATTGATGGTTTCGCTTTTTTTTGCCATTGTCATCCTTTCGGTATTTCTCGCCTGACTTCCGATGCCTTCTTATCTACTCGCAACCCAAGATAGACAGGATGGCGCATGTGCTGATCGTTCGTCCATTCTGTGAATTTTACTTCGCAGACGAACTTCGGCTTCATCCATTGGATGGCGCCTTTTGTTTTGACTTCTTCCGTAAATGGAGACTGTGAAGTAAAATAGGGTTTGAACTTCGTATACAATTCTTTCAGCACTGCATCGGAGAATCCTGTACCTGCATTACCTATATAGACGAGCTTATTGCGGTAATAGGCGCCAAGTATAAGAGAGCCGAAGTTCTTGCGTGCTCCCTGAGGCTCGGTAATGCCGGCAATAACGGCTTCCTGCTCGAGTGTGATCTTTACCTTCTTCCACTCGCCGGTGCGCTTGCCAGCCTGGTAGAGGCTTGAAGCATGTTTTGCGATAATGCCTTCGAGCTTTTTCTTTTGTGCAAGTGCGTAGAATTTCTTTCCTGCCTTTGCAACGTGCTTCGAGAATAGGATATGCTTGCAGCCCGACCGCTTGAGGAGGAGCTGTAATAATTCTTTTCGATCGGATAAAGGAAGGCTGCGTGTGCTCTTACCGTCAAGATGCAAGAGATCGAAGGCGTAATATTTCAGCGTGCCTTTCCCCGTACTCTGATAGTTCTGCAACAGTTGGAAGCGCGAGATGCCGTTTGCATCTTCGATCACGATCTCGCCATCGAGAATTGCGCGATGCCGAATGCGCTTAAGCTCTTCGACAATTGATACATAGCGTGTATTGAAGGATATGAAATTCCTGGAGTAGAGATCGATCTTTCCTTTTCCGTCAATACCTGCCAGGGCCCGGTAGCCATCGAACTTGACTTCGAAGAGCCACTCCGGATCGTCGAATGGTTCGCCGGCAAGCTTGGCAAGCATCGGCTTAATTCTTCGGAGCGGTTCGTCGCTTCGGTCCTGTTTTTTCATTTTTCTTTCGCATTTTCAGGGCCTTGCCTGTGAGTACCGATCTCTTCTTTGCCAGTATATCTTTATCCGATGCGTACTTATCACCTTTCTTAATAAGCAGCCAGGCATTTTCGCCGCGGCCCTTCATTTGCACTAAGGCAAATTCACCTTTGAGTTTTTTCCCTTCGACGATGAACGAGATATGTCCTTTCTTTAAGCCGAGTAACAGTGCTTTCTCGCTTTCTTTCGGATCTTCGCTTTCGATGGAGTGATACGGGCCCGTATCCCAGACGATGACATTACCGGCACCGTATTCTCCTTCGGGGATCGTGCCTTCAAAGTCTTTATAATCATAGGGATGATCTTCAACTTTCATGGCAAGACGTTTATCTTCCGGATTCATCGAAGGTCCTTTCGGCACTGCCCAGCTCTTTAAGACTCCATCCATCTCCAGACGAAAGTCGTAATGCAGATTCGTAGCCGAGTGCTCCTGCACGACAAAGATCAGCTCATGAGCAGATTTTTTTTTCTTGCCCGCCGGCTCGGAAGTTCTTGCGAAGTTTCTCTTCTTCTTATACGTAGTGAGGCTCATGTATCTTCCTTCTATTGAGGTAGTTAGTGGTGGAGAGGGAATCGGATCTTTAAACGTACCCATGCCGGAATTGGTTTTCGCAGGCATCTTGGAATCAGGAAAAATGTATTGCCGGAAAAAATATTTTCAGATTTTGTGAATCCGATCGATACAGAATCTCGTATCTACGGTGGGGAGAACAGTAGTCTGTAAAATCCTTTCCGACTCATCTACAAAGGTATGGTTAGGTCAGTTTTGAAGGAACAGAAAGTGGAAGGGTCGGTAGGATTTTACAGATACTGTTATTTTTTTTTGCCTTGGTCCCGGCCTCTCACTTCTCAACTAATCCCGTTAAATTCTCGTTTTCCCTCCTGTTAAGTAACACGATACCCATGAATCCGGAATTAATGAAAGCTTTGGAACAAGTGCAGAAAATGCAGGAAGAAGTTTCCAAAGTACAAGAATCGCTTGGCAGCGTTGTAGCCACGGCAGAAGCAGGAGGCGGAATGGTGAAGATCACCGCTAACGGCAGGCAGGAGATCGTTTCGATCAAACTCGAAAAAGAAGTCATCGATCCGAACGAGCAGGAAATGCTTGAAGATCTTATCGTTGCAGCAGCCAACAGAGCGCTTGCGAAGGCGAAAGAGCTTGCCGAGGATAAAATGTCACTGGTGGCGAATTCCTTCATGCCGAATATTCCCGGACTTCGTTAAGCACGTGCTGCAGGTTAGTGTGATCACTTCGCAGCACTCCTAAAGCCCAATCTATGCTCTATACTTCTCCGGCTCTTGAAACGCTGATCGAACGTCTTTCTTCATTGCCGACGATCGGCAGAAAAACTGCTGCACGCCTGGCGATCTATTTGTTCAAGCAGCCAGATGCCGAAGTCAAATCGCTGGCAGAAGCTCTTTATCATCTAAAGGAGCGCGTCCGAACCTGCAGCGTCTGCGGGAATATTACCGAAGATGATCCGTGTGCGATCTGCCGCGATCCGCGCCGCGATCAAAGCATCATCTGTATCGTCGAAGAGCCGAACGATGTTCTCGTCATTGAACGCACGAACGAATTCCGCGGCCTCTATCATGTGCTCGGAGGATCTCTCTCTCCGCTCGATGGAGTTGGTCCCGATGAACTTCGGATCCGTGAGTTGCTCTTGCGCTTAAGCGAAGAGAAGGGAGTCAGGGAAGTGATCCTTGCTCTCGATCCGAATGTCGAAGGCGAGGCAACGGTGCTTTATCTTGCGCGCCTGCTTCATCCCATCGTGCCGCGCATCACTCGCATTGCACGCGGCATACCGATCGGCAGCGATCTGGAATTTGTCGACGATGCCACGCTTGCCAAAGCTCTTGAAGGAAGGCTGCTCGTCTGATGAAGAAGCAGTGGTATGAAGATTGGTTTGCCGATGAGCGCTATCTCGCTCTTTATCTCCATCGCAATACTGCCGAAGCCGAGCGTGCATTGGATCTGATCGAACGCACGACAGGAATTGGAAAAGATGCTGCCATCTTGGATCTTGCCTGCGGCGCCGGCCGGCATTCGATCAGTCTTGCTAAGCGCGGCTATACCACTATTACCGGCATTGATCTCTCGCCCACACTTATTGCCGAAGCAAAAAAGAATGCAGTTGCCGAAGGCGTGGCCGTTAGGTTCGAGCTGCAGGACATGCGATCGTTCACCGGCTCGTATGATCTGGTCATGAATCTTTTCACAAGCTTCGGATATTTTCCGGACGATGCAGAAAACGAAGCGGTGATCTGCAGAGTGGGCGCATGCTTAAAAGCAAGTGGATATTTTGTCATTGATTTTCTGAATGCCGAGATCGTGCGAAGAGATCTTGTTACGCATGATGAGAAAACGATCGCTTCCGGTGAACGCATCGAA
>JAUZOQ010000113.1 GCA_030706385.1 Bacteroidota bacterium
CTGGACAGCGGCTATTCGGCCTACTCCTCTCTAGCGGCGCTTGCCGACGGCACAATCCTGTGTCTGCATGAGGCCGGCCCGGGCAAGAGCGGCCGGATCACCCTCAGCCGCTTTGGCCTGCAATGGCTGACGGATGGGAAGGACAAGTAGCGCTCAATCCCCTCTCCCGGTACTCCGGGAGAGGGTTAGGGTGAGGGTGCGGAGCAACAAAATTGTCCCCTTCATTTCCAATAACTTATCCATCTTGTTGATAAATTGTTCATAAAAAAGACATAAAAAATTTGGAAATCGCCAAATAATTTCGTATATTTGTATTGCTTAATTCGGACACAGTTACCAACCGCTAGTCATTTCCAATCTGAATTTCTACCATTTCGCCGTTCATTCTTACCGGATAGATTGGAATTCTCGGACCGGAGCCCGGCCAGGTCAGTGAGCCGTCTTTGAGGGAGAATACCCAGGAATGCTCGGGGCAGGTGATCTCATCATCAAATACCCAGCCTTCAGCCATCGAGACTCCTTGGTGAGGGCACATCGCTCCGCAGCTATATAACTCATTCCCAGAGCGCATCACCAGGACCTTTTTTCCTTCGATCTCGGAGCAGAGGATCTTGCCCGGACTAAGTTCTTCATTCTTAAATACAGGATGCCACATTTTTAAGTATATTTGCAGTGCTTGAATTGAGTTGTCTATTTCTACGAAAATACGGGGGATAAGCCGAGCATTATCGCATGCGGCTTTCCCTTCACCGATGCATCACACTTTTTCTCATTAACCACTTTGTTCACTATGAAAAAATTCTTTAAAGTAATCGGCATCATCTTGGGATGTCTCGTTATTATTGTGGCAGGATTCCTGGGCTACTTGAAAGTTGCCGGCATGCCAAGTTTCTCAAATGTTCATCGGCCGAATGTGAAGGTTGATGTAACTCCGGAGCGAGTTGCCAGGGGAAGGAAGATCGTCAGTCTTCTCTGTTATGATTGCCATTTCAATCCTGCAACCAACCGGCTTTCCGGGCATTATGTTGCCGATATTCCGAAAGCATTCGGCGATATCTATTCCCATAACATCACCGGCGATAAGACCAATGGTATCGGCAATTGGACCGATGGCGAAGTCATGTATTTCCTTCGCACAGGCATTCATAAGAACAATGAATACGTACCCCCATACATGCCGAAGTTTCCGAATGTTTCGGATGAGGATATCAATTCGATCGTTGCATTCCTTCGCTCCGATGACACACTCGTAGCGCCTAATCCGGCGATGGATACGGTCGAAAGACCTTCGCTGCTCGCTTTATTCCTGGGCCGGTTCGTTTTCAAGCCTTTGGAATATCCGAAGTCGCCTATTGCGCCTCCGCCGGCGAACGATCAAGTCGCTATCGGTAAGTACTGGTCGACGGGAGTGATCGGATGTTATCAGTGTCATTCGGCTGATTTCAAGACGAATGATGAAGTCTATCCGGAAAAATCCGTCGGCTTCTTCGGGGGCGGAAATGAGCTAAAGGATTTCAATGGCAACCCAGTCTATTCGGCAAATCTGACGATGGATCCCGATTATGGCTTGGGCAAATGGACACAGGAGAATTTTGTTCATGCTTTACGCGACGGACTCAGGCCCGATAACACGGCGCTGCCATTTCCGATGGCCCGCTTTCCGAATCTCACCGATTCGGAGATCGTTGCCATCTATGCATACTTGAAGACGGTGCCCGTCATCCATAATGCTCCGAAGAAATCGGCAGGCTATAAATATGCCGATGCGAATCCAACAAAAGGAGGAGAAGTCTACTATCACTACGGCTGTTATGCCTGCCATGGACAGACGGGAATCGGAGTTTGCGATCTTACGCATGCCTACGAAAAATATCACACGAACGAAGAGTTGATCACCTGGATCAAAGATCCTTCGAAGATCATACCAGGCTCGAAGATGCCGACTTGGCAGGGTACGATCAGAGAAGAGGAATTCCTGCCGCTTGCCGAGTATGTGAGACAGTTAGGCCAGAACCGGAACATAGCAAAAGCACAGACGGCCGCGATAAAATAACTGTGATTAATGGGATTGCCTAGAGATTCCTGAGATTATCATTAAAGAGAATAAGTAATAATCTCAGGAATCCTACATAATCCCAAGAATCCCAGTCTGAAATCTCTTCTCCTCCCATTTCGTTTGGCTCGGTGCAATGACAAAGAACTTTCCTATAACCGAGCCGATGCTTGTTGCGATCGGACAGATCGCCGATGATGCAGGAGTCGAAGCCTATGTCGTCGGTGGTTTCGTACGCGATGTGCTGCTTGGCCGTGGTAATGATCGAGATATCGATCTGACTGTCATCGGCGATGGCGTTGTATTCGCAAAGCGAGTTGCGAAAGAATTTTCCGGATCGCGATTATCGGTCTACGAGAAATTCCGGACGGCATTAGTGGAGATCGGCGAGCTGAAGATCGAAATTGTCGGAGCCCGGAAGGAGTCGTACCGTTCCGAATCTCGCAATCCGATTACTGAAGAAGGGACACTTCAAGAAGATCTTTCCCGCAGGGATTTCTCGATCAATGCCTTGGCTGTTAGCATCAATTCCGCCTCGCTTGGTGAGATCACCGATCTTTTTAATGGGACGGAAGACCTCGAGTCGCGTATCCTACGCACTCCGCTCGATCCACTGGTTACGTTCGAAGATGATCCTCTTCGCATGATGCGCGCTGCGCGGTTCGCTGCACAGCTCGAGTTCATGGTTGTGCCTGAAGCCCTTGAGGCAATGAAGAAGATGCGGGACCGGATCTCCATCGTTTCGCAGGAGCGCATTGCCGATGAGTTCGTGAAGATCATGTCGGCGCGCACGCCAAGCCTTGGTATCAACATATTGTTCGAAACGGGATTGCTCGATATTGTTTTTCCGGAGATCGCAAATTTAAGCGGAGTCGATCTGCGAACAGTCGGAGTCGAAGAGTATGCTCACAAGGATGTGTACAAGCATACGATGCGAGTTCTGGATAATATGGCGGAGATGTCCGATAATGTCTGGCTGCGATTCGCCGCTCTTCTGCACGACGTTGCTAAACCCAAGACGAAGGCATTCCGTGAAGGTATCGGCTGGACATTCTACGGGCACGATCACATCGGCGCCCGATGGGTTCAGAAGATATTTCGCAGGATGAAGTTGCCGATGGAGGCCGCGAAGTATGTTGAAAAATTGGTGCGCCTGCACATGAGGCCGATGGCACTTGTCGATGAAGGAGTGACCGATTCGGCAGTGCGGCGAGTCCTTTTCGAAGCCGGAGATGAGATCGACGACTTGCTGACGTTATGCCGTGCCGATATCACGTCGAAGAATCCTCGCCTGATCAAGAAATACCAGGCGAACTACGATCTTGTTGCAGAGAAGATGATCGAAGTGGAGGAGAAGGACAAGATGCGGGCCTTTCAATCGCCGGTCCGCGGCGAGGAGATCATGGCAATTTGCGATCTGCCTCCATCGAAAACTGTTGGAATATTAAAGTATACGATCGAAGAAGCGATCATCGAAGGTGAAATTCCCAATGAGTATGAAGCTGCGAAGGCGTTCTTGCTCCAAATAAAGGATAGGATCATTGCTGAGAATCCGCTAAGTCCGCGGGAAAAGACAAGAATGGCGAATAATTGACCTTTTGGCTCGATTTAGCGTTCAGTTACGGGTTCCGGAAATGTTGTAATTCCCCGCAACAGAAAATTGTTACCCACTCTTTAAAATACTGAGCCTTTAAGATCGTCTTGACAAAATGTGCCTTGTACTCTTCTCTCTTTTAAAAATAGAAATCCGGGCTATTTGGTTGAAACGTAGTAACCTAATCACCGTAGAGTGCCGATGATGAAAACATTCTTTACACTACTATTTTGCGGATTTGCTGCGACAGCATTCAGTCAGCAGCATGTAACAGGTTCGAATGAGATCACACTCGACCAGGCGATCAGGATCGCTCTTGATAGCAATTACACGACACGGACGGCTGCGAACAGCTTGACCGTTGCTCAATACGGCAGCACGAAAGCTTCCGATAACTTATTGCCGACTGCCACGGCGACCGGAGCATATGGTTACACGCATAACCTGACGCAGGAGACATCGATTATTGGAACACCGCTCGATCCCAATAGTCATTCACTCAGGTATAATATCGGTGCGAATGTCAATATCTATAACGGCGGATTCGATGCATCGAATATCCGTTCTGCCGAGTACAGCCTTGATGCGGCAAAATACAATTTGAAATGGGTTCGCCAACAAGTGGCGTTCAATGTGGTTGCGGCCTATGTTAACGCTCTGCGGACGAAAGAACTTGTTGCCACCAATGAAAAAACATTAGCGGAATATCAGGCTCAGCTTGACCGCATCAACGGACTCTATTCCGCAGGATCCGTGCCGGTGATCCAGGTGTATCAGCAGCAGGCAGTGGTTTCGCAGCAGGAAGTCCAGACTATTCAGGCCAGAAATAATTATCTGAATGCAAAAGCAGATCTTCTGTTCCTGCTCAATATCGCTCCGGATTCCTATAGTGCCTATGATGTTTCTCTTAACGGCATCGATACGACTTTGGGAGCACTGCGCACGATGAGTGCTGCCGTGCAGCCGACGCCCTCGCTCGTGAACTCGCTTCTGGACCAGAGACAGGACTTCCAGGCTCAGCGTGCATCGATCGCTTCTGCGCAGGAAGCGATCGGAGTTACTCGATCAGCTCTCTTGCCCAGGCTTGGAGCAAGCGTTGGACTCGGTGGAACAGGGGAGAATTCGGATCTCACAAAAGTCCAGCTTTTCCATGCTCTCAACGGAGGGCTCAATCTCACGATACCGCTCTATGATGCGGCGCAGACGAGATTGCAGATCGATATCCAACAAGTTCAGCTCGAGACCGATCGAGTACAATTGGAGCAGTCCGAAGAGCAGTTCCGAAGCGATATTGCCAAAGGGCAGAATAACGTTCGTGCAGCCGAGCAGGCAGTTACTGCAACTGCCACCGAGCTCAAATCTGCCGAAGAGAGTCTCCGAGCCGCAGAAGAACGCCTGAGAGTCGGTGCCGGCATCCAGGTTGATGTCATTATTGCCGAAGCACAAGTACAGACTGCCCGAACCGATCGCGTGAATGCAGTCTACAACTACTTACTGGCAACCCGTCAGTTGGAGTATCTCTTAGGCAAAACAAATTATTAGTATCTCTTTCATTATCAATCCCAGTTATGGACACAGGCATTTCTCCCGTAGGAAAACCCGCAACAACGAAGACCGTTGTCGATAAGATCAAGAAGAAAAAGAAGCGGAATCGGATCATCTGGATCTCGATCGTTGCGCTCGTTGTGATCATTATTGCTCTCATCATCGTCAAGAGCGGTAAGGAAAAACCGGTTACCGTTCAAACGGAGAAGGCCTCGAAACGTACGATCACGGAAGTTGTGCAGGCAACGGGAAAGATCCAGCCCGAGACTTCCGTAAAGATATCTCCCGAAGTACCTGGTGAAATTGTCAGCCTTCCATATAAAGAAGGCGCATTGGTAAAGAAAGGCGACCGCCTTGCTGAGATCAAGCCCACGTTGATCCAGGCCCAATATGACGCCGGAGTTGCACAGGTAGAAGCCGCCAAGGCACAGATCGAACAAACGAAGGCTCAGAAGCTGACCGCCGATCTGAACTTGAAACGGACAAAGCAATTGCATGAGAAGGCGCTGGCTTCCGATGCCGATCTCGAACAGGCACAACAGCAATTCGATGTTGCCGTTGCCAATATGAATTCTGCAACATACAATGTGCAGTATGCGAAGAACAACTTAGCGCAGCTTGCAGAGAGTCTGCGCCGCACGTCCGTTCTTGCTCCTATGGATGGATATATTACGCAGCTTATCTCGCAGCTTGGCGAGAAGGTTGTTGGAACAAGCCAGTTCGCCGGCACGGAGATGATGACGGTGAGTGATCTTTCCGTGATGAATGCCATGGTCGACGTCGATGAGAATGATGTCGTCAACGTGAAGCTCGGCGATACGGCTCGGATCACGATCGATGCTTTTCCCGACCGTACGTTCATCGGACTCGTTATCGAAGTGGCCAACAGTGCAGAGTTGAAGGGTACCGGAACACAGGATCAATCCACAAATTTCCAGGTCAAGATTCGCTTAAGCGGATTTAAGACCGGAGAGCTTCGCCCGGGGATGAGTTGTACGGCCAAGATCGAAACGGTGACAAAAGCCGACGTTCTTGCTGTGCCCATCATGTCCGTTACCAGACGCACGATCGAAACTAAGAAAGAAACAACGGCCGATCAGGCTTCGGAAGTCGGAAAGAAGAAAGTTGAGACCGAAGAAGATCGGTCGCCGACGATCGTCTTCGTTATCGATAAAGATCGAGTGAAATCCGTTCAAGTAAAGACCGGAATTTCGAACAATTCCTATGTTGAAATAACCGAAGGCTTGAAAGGCGACGAAGAAGTGGTAAAAGGAAATTATAGTGCTGTATCGAAAGAGCTTGAGGATAAGAAGCTGATCAAGATCGATAACGGTGGCATCGGCTCCGGCAAAGCTGATGAGAAAAAGAAATAATCCCTGCTCTGACTCGATGCAGTTTGAGAACGGAATTTCATAACGAGGCGAGGAAAGGCTGAGATACGAGTAACTTATGGAACAATACACTCCGGCAAATTCAGTTATTTATTTGGAAGATATCTTTCGCGTCTACCATATGGGCGCTGAAGAAGTCTACGCGCTCCGGGGAGTAACCGTCGGCGTTCATCGCAATGAGTACGTTGCCATCATGGGCCCATCGGGATCCGGCAAATCAACGCTGATGAATCTCATTGGCTGCCTCGATACGCCGAGCTCGGGAAATTACTTTTTCAACGGAGCCAATGTTGCCGGTCTTGATGATAACGAACTCGCCGAGATCCGTAACAAAGAGATCGGATTCGTCTTCCAAACCTTTAATCTTCTGCCGCGCAGCGATGCATTGCACAATGTCGAACTTCCGCTCGTGTATGCCGGAATTAAGAAGGAAGAACGCTTGGAACGAGCATATCAGGCTCTGGAAATGGTGGGTCTATCCGATCGCGCCACGCATAAGCCGAATGAGCTTTCCGGCGGTCAGCGTCAGCGTGTTGCTATCGCCCGAGCGCTCGTAACGCGGCCTTCGATCTTACTTGCCGATGAACCGACCGGAAATCTTGACACCAAAACGGGTGAAGATATCATGAGATTCTTTGAAGAACTACATGCGAAAGGGAATACCATTATTCTCGTTACGCACGAAGAAGATATTGCACATCATGCACATCGCATCGTCCGCATCCGCGATGGCAAAGTTGAGCGTGATGAAGTGACGAGGTAAAACACCGCGACAACGTGAAATTTATCGGAGATACTCGGGAAAGCCTATCCATCGCACTGACTGCAGTGCGGGCCAATCCCTTGCGCTCCACGCTGACGATGCTCGGAATCATCATCGGCATCTTCACTATCACGCTCATGGGAGCATTCTTGAACGGAATGGATCACCTCTTCCGTCAAACTGCCAGCAGCATGAAGACAGACGTGTACTACGTCGATAAGTGGAGTTGGGGCGGCGGCGATTGGCGGCTAATGCGAAATCGTCCGGATATTCAGGAAGAATATCTGAATCAGTTACAGGCAAAGATGACGACGGCTGCTTCATTCTCGATGTCGATCGGGAAATGGGGACAGAATGTCAAGTATAAGAATCGGAGTGTTCAGTTCGTGACGGCAGATGGAGTCAACGAAGGCTACCTCCAAACCGAATCGATGAACATTCAGTATGGCCGCTTCTTTACTTCAGCAGAGCTTCTCAGCGCACGCCCAGTCTGTGTGATCGGGTATGAGATCGCATCGAAGCTCTTTCCAAATACGTCTCCTCTTGGAGAAGTGATTCGGGTTTCCGGCTATCCTCTTCAGGTCATCGGAATAGCGAAACGCGTTGGAGGACTTTTCTCCGTCTTCACGATCGATAATACCGTCGTCATGCCGTACCGAACGCTTCAAACGGCCTTCGGTCAGAAGCATCAGAGCGTTACGATCGGTGTCAAAGCAAAATCGGTGGAGCATAAGCTCGATACGAAAGACGAGTTGGAGTTCTATATGCGCCAGATCCGCAAACTCAAACCGAACGACCAGTTGAATTTTGGCATCAACAATCAGGACCAGTTCAATGAGCAGATCGATAAGATCTCGGGTTTGCTCAGCACGGTAGGCTTCCTTATTACGGGACTTTCGCTTCTTGTCGGTGGTATTGGTATCATGAATATCATGTATGTCAGTGTCAAAGAGCGGACTCGGGAGATCGGCATCAGGAAAGCGATTGGCGCTACAAGGCGTTCATTGGTTTTTCAATTTCTCTATGAGGCAACGATCCTTGCACTACTGGCAGGAGCTATTGCTCTGGCATTAGCCTATCCGGTTACGGTACTGGCAAACAATCTGTTGCTCTCGGATTCGGATCTGCAGATCGCATTCCCGATTGCTTACGCAGGGCTTGGCCTGGGCCTGGCAATTGCAACAGGTATTATCTTTGGATTGGCGCCAGCCCTTCGGGCATCGAGGCTTGATCCTGTCGACGCATTACGATACGAATAATGTCACTACTCGGGGAAAATATTCGGATGGCCTTATCGTCTCTGCGCGCGAACAAACTTCGCGCGACACTGACGATGCTCTCGATCGTCGTCGGCGTATTTTCGATCATCGGTGCTATGACAGCTCTCGGCATCCTCACTACGGGCATTAGCGATTCGCTTTCTCAACTTGGCAGCGAGACTTTCACGGTGAAGAAATTCCCGTCAATTCAAATGGGCGGAATGGATTGGTTGAAGTATATTCATCGAAAGACCATCACTTACGATCAGATCCGGTTTGTCCGTTCGTTTACAAGGCTTCCGGTCGCTGTAAGCGCAGAGAATACACTTGCACCGCTGACGATTGCCTATAAAGATCAAAAGAGCGATCCGCAATTCAATCTTACCGGAAGTGACGATAATTTTGCACTCAATCATAATTATACGATCGCCGAAGGCAGGATGCTGACACGCGAAGATGTTGAGTATGCACGCGATGTCTGTGTTCTTACTCATGATCTTGTCGACCGCGTCTTCAAGAATGGAGAAAAGCCGCTGGGAAAGACGGTGCAACTCAATAGTCGGCCATACGAAGTTATCGGCATCTTCGAAACGAAAGGAAGCGGCGGAGGTGCGTCACAGGATAATTTTGCACTTATTCCGATCACGAATCTCCTGAAATATTTTATCGATCGGGATCTGACCTCGCTTACGGCGACTATTCGGGCTCCCTCACCGGAAATGATCGATGCGACGATGGATGAAGTTATCGGTGCGATGCGTGCTGCGCGCGGAGTGAAGCCTGGAGCCGATAATGATTTTGAAGTCGAGGATAATTCCAGTCTGAACCTGCAATTCCAAAGCTTTACCGATTACATTGTGTATGCCGGAGCCGGCATCAGCGCGATTGCTCTGCTCGCAGCTTCGATCGGCATCATGAACATTATGCTTGTCTCCGTTACCGAACGGACGAAGGAAATCGGGATCCGGAAAGCTCTCGGAGCGAC
>JAUZOQ010000114.1 GCA_030706385.1 Bacteroidota bacterium
AAAAAATAACTTGCGATACATAATGTATTGAATAGATGGATAGAAATCAGCATTTTCTCTACGAAACTGTTGGGGATCGTGTTACAAGCCCAATGTAAGGCATTCCGGGATTTCTTTAGTTCCGAATCACGACCTTCCGTGACTCAGTATGGCCACTGATCGCTGCGCGAAGTATATAAGAACCGTCCGAAATTTTGGTAGAGCATGGAATATACTCAGTGATCGAAGAGGAAAGATAGTCCGTGCTCCAAACCTCATTGCCAAGCATATCGATAAGGGATATATGCAGCGGTTCACCTCCGAAAAGTCGTCTGTCGATCTCAACGGTAAAGGAGCCGCTTGATGGATTCGGTACGATCGAGTTGATGGAAAACGGTTCATGTCTGATTACTGCACGCATATACGCTGTTCCGCATGTATCGAAGCTGCGGAATTCATCGCTGACTTCATCAGCAAGAATATCCAGCGCGCAGGGGCGCGAATTCCCGATCACGGCATGCAGGCCTATTGCTCCGGAGATTGAATCCGTTACATAGGTCGAAAAGATGAGCCGTGCTACCGGACCGCCAGCAGTGAAGGTTACCGAAGGCTGTAACGGAATGCGGATCTCATCGGTCGATGGATCGATCCGTTTCGGCAGAACAGTTGTCGTAGTAGGGATGATCGTATTGCGTGTATCTGCACGAATGAGCCATAGCAAATCATGATTATAGGTTACGTAAAGATCAAGGAGATCAACAGCTTCCGAGGGCGGAGTGAGAAGACTTATTATTGCCGTATCGAATCCGCCAACCGTTGCTTGCCCGGCGCTGATAGCAAAGGTGGCCATCATTGTGTCTCGAAACTCCTCGATTGTAATTACTTTGTTTGCGTTACCCGAAATGATTTTGTATGCTTGATCACCTCCGAGTATTTCTGCCTTAGCAGTAATTGATGTTGTTGCAGCTTGTGTACCTGCACCGAATGTCGCAATTATGACAGCATCACTATCGGTGAAAGGCCGCAGGCATCCGGCATCGACGAGAATCACTCCGGGTGTTCGCGTATCGGTTGTCCACTGTCCGCCTTGGGCAGCCGGTCCGAGACTCACTGATACGAGTGTGAGAATCGTCGGATCATAATTGGCGATGAGATGGACAGATGTTAAGTCATCATCTTTGTGAAAGCTAAGGCTGATGGGTACTTCAAATGTATGACAAGTCTTGGCAGTGGTGGCTGTAATCCCTACTGATGTCATTAGTGTATCCTCAGGGAGTTTGGGTGCTACGGTGCCCGGAATAAAGGAATAGGAATCCGCCGTATTGTATCCTGATGCCATTGCAAATATCGGAACCGGTGATGTAAGTCGGTGCACACCGGGATTGATGATGGCAACCGTACCTGACATCGTCGAAGAGGTGATCTGCTGAGGCTTGCTCAGAGAAGCGATCTGAATTCCATCAAGCAAGACATTGCCCTCTGCCGACGTCGGGTACAACACCGAAATATAATGAACGAATGGGAATCCGTTTTGCGAAAATGGCGGTGTGTACCAGATCATCGTGTCGGTATACTGCGAAAGCGGGAAAACGGAAACAATCGAGGGATCGCCGAACTGAAGCGACGAGCCTTCCGAAAGCAGGAAGCATTGTACTTGCGTGTCGGCACTATACATTTCGGGCTGATCGATTTGGAGTTCCACCCTTCCCTGAGTCGTATGAAAATTCGAGCCGTTCGTGCCGAAGATCCAGAAGTCCTTCTTGTCGGAGGTGAAGACGACGGTATTCTGAACTTGAACATCTTGCAGAGGGACGAGGTAAAAAATTGAATCGGTAATTCTACGAGGCAATAATTCATCAAGCATTTCATTGCACGATTCGATCCCCAGAGGAACATAGCCGCAGCTTATCGCAGTAATGACGCTGACAGGCCGTGAAGCGCGAACCGTTGAATGGGTAAGGGAAATATCGATGGGAGTCCCTAAAGAATCGGCTTTGACCATATAACATTCACCTCTATTGAGCGTAATGTTGATCGGCACATTCGCAGCATGGTTATCGACCGTTTTCACGGAAGGTACGATCGTCACATCGGTACTATCGGAAGTTGCCGTGATGAGGAATTGCGAATGGTTATTTTCCTTTCCGATTGTTAGAAAATCATCGTAAATTCCCCAGGCAGTAATCCGATAATCCGTACCGAGTGCATCATCGGGATAGATTTGTGTCGCTTCTCCGGCTGCTTCCAGAAAATCATGAAGCACAACATTCACCGGTTGTGAAGTCTTTATGAGAATTCCCTTATTCGTTTTCCCGACATCCTTCAGGTGCATGAAGGAATAGGGAAGGGTGACCGTGGTCACATTATTCGATGTGAATGAGAATTCGAAGCAAAAACCATTAGGAGAAGTGATAATTCCTTTCCCGTCGTAGAGGCTGACAATATTCAGAGTGAGAACAGATGTCCCTGATCCCAAAGTCGGATCATCAATGGCATCTCCACCTTCCGGAATTCCAAAAGTAAAATGCGTACCTGCGCGCGGCAACACCTGTGCTTCAGATTTCGGCGCCAGCAGTAGAAAGCTCAGAACGAAGGTGTATATGATGCGTCTAGCCAAGTATTTTTATTCGTAATGAAATGCAGGTATTCTAATAACACGGAAATCGGCATTTTGTAACATCATAATCAAAAAAAAGCACGGGGATAATTCCCCGTGCTTTTAGTTGCGTTCAACTTTTATAACTTAATGGCTTACAACGACTTTTATTCTCGCCGTATGATCGCCGCTATGAGCTTCCAGCCAGTAGAATCCTGCGCCGAGCGTACTTGCATCAAGATCGGCAGTATTCGCCTTTACATGTTCCTTGGAAGCGACTACTTTTCCGAGTGCATCGAAGAGCACGAGGCTTGATTCTTCGGAGACTCCCGAAAGCATCACGTGGATATTCTGCGTTGTCGGATTGGGGAATACCTTGGCGCTGAATTCCTCCGAAGAACCGAAAGGACCGACGGTTGTTGTTCCGGCAATTCTTCTCGATCCATCCAAGTCGACTTCTATCAGACGATAGGTCAAGCTTGTCGTGGGCGCTTGATTGTCAAGCAAGGAGTAATCCGCTCCGAGCCTGCTGTTCTTCGCAACGATGCTTCCTGCGTTGACCCATCCGGAAACAGATTCGCGATCGATATCGAAATGATCGACACCCTCTTCCTTTGCCGTCCGGAATCCGAGACTGACGAATCCAAGATCGGTACGTTTTCCTGAGAAGCTTGCAACTTCCACAGGCAAATAGGTCGCTGATCCTTGGAAGACGAACCGAACCATCGGCAGGATCGGGCCTCCTGCAGAGGCATTCTTCTTCGCAGTCAAATAATCTGTATTGGCAGAATTTCGATAGCTTGAAAGAATATCCGGATGAAGCGCCGTATAGGCAGGCGAGTTGAAGCTATGGGTCGATTCCCACATAAGACTCTTCGAAGCATCTCCACCCAGATTGAAGCCCTGAGTCATGATGCACTGGAGTCTATACTTCGTGCCACCAGTGAGCCCGAAAGGAGTGAAGGTACCTCTAACGAATCCCGGAGCTTTCGGCGTAACAGCGTTATAGCTGCATGCCCTTGTGCCGAGTACGTGATTGGCCGTATCCATGATATTGATCGTCCAATTCGTATTACCCGATTCACTTAAGTGGTATGCATCGATTCCGCGAAGCGAATCATTGGCCATTGGGATGAAGTCATAGTAGAACCAATTGTTCTCCGCCGTCGTCATCGTGCCAACAGTATCGGGCACGCCGTCATCGAGAGCATAGACATCATCAATATAAAGCGATCGGATAAAAGTATTCGTATCGTTCTTGCGATAGTACTCATTGAAGTTTTGAGCCAACGTTACCTTAGCAGTAAATTTTCCGCCTTGGCTTCCCTGGATATCCCAAATAGGCATTGTTACGACAACGTCGGTATGCGGTCCGGGAGAGATGAGCGATTGTGTTTTGTCATAGACAAATCGGTTCAAATTATCCTGGATCACCAGATGCACGACGTAGACTGCGCCATTTGACTGCAACCCGTTGCTGCCAATAGTCACTTTGGGATTAATGAGTTTCACATTCCGAGGGATGTGTGTGAAATTGCCGGCACCGAGATCGATATTGGTCGGTTCGAGATCGGTTTGCCCTCCTGTAGGAGCAGAAATTTGCACATTGTCGATCACCCAGCTATCGTTATCATCAGTCGGGATACCGTACTTGAGATGATCATCTTTCGCCATAAGACGGATACGGATACGAGTATGATCGTGTACATACTTCGAGCCTAGTTGCATGCGGAATTTCTTGGTCTGAAAATCGAGTGTGCCATAGAGCGTTGCGATCTTCGCCCAAGTTGCAGCACTTGGATTGTAGCGGGCAGCCGTATCGGGCAATGCTTCGACCACGAGACTATCGCCTTGATACACACCCTGATTCAAAGAATCCATATCCAAGGGCTCAGGGCCGACAAGAACAGAAGCTTTCGTGCCAGCCTCTTGATTATCGGTGCTCAAACCGCGCTGGTAACTAAAGGTTAGCCAGACATTGGATTTGCCGGTCAGGTTGATCGGTGTCGTTGTTGCCGTATCGGATCCTGTAGCTGTTAAATACGGATTACCGAGAATATCGAGGCGATTCAAAAGCAATGCCCCGGTCGATCGAGGAGAAGGCGGATCGTACATCACGCTTGTTGCATCCACCCACGTTGCACCATCAACATGCCACTGGCACGGATCGAGGGTGATGAAATTGTCATACATCGCGCCTGTATCAGGCTTCATGTAGACGAAGTCCCTTGTCATAATATTATCCGGAACCCAACCATCACCTCCTAGGCTCGGGACACTGCTGGTAACCGTCAAACGATATGAGCCGCAAGGAAAACCTTGATAGAGAGATGCTGTGTCCGCGCGAGTGCTGCTATTGCCCACGTCGAAACTATCGGTCCGGTTATAGAGAGTCGTACCGGTGACCAAGTTGGTTACTTTGTAATTGATCTCGATAATATGATCCTGATCCAACCAATTTTCGACCGTTGCCTGGGGCTTGAAACTGTTGTTAAGCATTTCATAGCGATCGGTCGGCGGGAAATCGATGGAGCGAGTCCGAATGAAATTCGGAATAATGCGGTAGAATTTTACAGCGAGTAAATTATGCAATGGCTGAGCGTACAATTGCGAGCTGTATGTCTTGGCATAGTAGGTGCCGCGATCGAGATACATCGTCCCGTAAACGACCTGGGCATTTTGCACTCCGATCGTCGCCTCATTTTGGAAGACGAGAGCCGCTGATGTGCCGTTATAGGAGCCGTCAAACGATTTATAATTAAACTGGATCGATGAATCGGCCTTGGCAAATGCGATCTGGAACGTCGCGCGTACATTTCCGTTCGATCCCTTCAGGAAGAGATTATAATACGTCACGTAACAGGAATCTGTGGTCATTCTGTAGAAGACCTTCGATGAATCTCCCGTCGTACGCAATTCCATATCGCCCCAGAGTGGGCAGACGATAGCCTCAAATCCTGTCGCGCCGCCTGTAGGCATCGGTCCATTATTTGGTGAAAAGAATGGTTGTGTGTAAAATGTGTCGAATGTCAGCTTCATGGCTCCATTCGTGCTAATGTAGCGCGGTGGAAGCCTCATGATCCGTTCAGCGTGAACGTAAAGGATCGAATCGCTGGCAGTGAGATCCGAGCAGCCATCGTCGTTATTGGGATTGCCTCCATTGGTGAAACCGGTCACGCGATGCCAGTGAGCCGCATCGTACAACGTATCGACGAACTTGTATGTGGGGGTCAGGGGATGGTCATCGTCGGAATCGACGAGATAAAACTGCAGCTTCGGAGCATTGTGGAACACCGGATTGCCGCGTCTGGCCTGCGCCGGAGTTATCCCAAGAATAAGCGAAGCGCAGAGCATGAAAATGATAGCAATTGTCTTCATAGGACATGAAATAGATATGTGAAAAAACTCGACACCACGGGGCAGAACAGTAACCAAATATGGGGAAAGAACATTCTCCTAAATTCAACCCGTAAAACCGTTTTCGGTATTGTTTCGTTGCTATGAAATATGCGAATTGAGTACTCAAAATGGATCCCTGGAAAGTCCCAGACGGCCGAAGATCGCCTTAAGAAACTTCTCGACCTTTTCCACGAAATTCTGCTTCGAACTTCCGGTGATGCCCAGGAGGCTCTTGACTGGATGCGCTATCTGGGGGAGGAATACAATATCTTCGGTCCGGACATGACATTTGACATGTTTCTGGACGAATTGAAGAACCAAGGACTCATCGAAACGGATGAAAATTCGCTGCTTAAGCCGACAAACAAAGCCATCGGCAATATTAAGAGGAGTGCGCTGCTCGAAATTTTCCGATCGCTTAAAAAATCACCTTCCGGGTCACACGATACACCTCACTCCGGTTCCGGAGTCGAACGTACCAGCGGAACGAAGAATTACTCCTTCGGCGATCAGTCGTCAAATATCGATTTCACAAGGACCCTTCAAAATGCGATGAGGCGCTCACTTCGGGAAGGGTCGCTGGATGAGGAATCTATTGAGAAAAACCTCAATCTGAGTGAAGAGGACATTGAAGTCTACGAAACGGAGCATACTTCAAGTTGTGCAACGGCACTCTTGATCGATATTTCCCATTCGATGATCCTTTATGGCGAAGACCGGATCACCCCTGCGAAGAAAGTAGCGATTGCACTTGCCGAACTGATCAAGACGAAATTTCCGAAAGATAAGCTTTATGTAATTACCTTCGGTGATGAAGCCGAATTGATCTCTGAAAACGAATTGCCATTTCTTGAAGTGGGCCCTTTCCATACCAATACACGAGACGGATTGCGACTAGCCAGAAGGATGTTGCGCCGAAGTGGGAATGTGAACAAACAGATATTTATGGTCACCGACGGCAAACCTTCGGCTATGTTCGATGAGAATGGGAAACTCTATAAGAACTCTTTCGGCCTCGATCCGAAGATCATCAATAAGACGCTCGATGAAGCCATTGCCTTGCGCCGCGAGAAGATCCCGATTTCCACATTTATGATCGCCCAGGATAACTACCTCATCAACTTCGTCGAAGAAATGACCAAAGCTAATCATGGCCGAGCATACTACTCCGGATTGAACGATCTGGGACAGTTTGTTTTGGTGGATTATGTCAGAAACAGACGGAAAAAGTACTGATCAGAGAATGCATGCGGTCATTGGATAGATAATCCTTCCAGAATGCTCGACTCTTGATCGGAGGTATTTCATGAGTAACAATAAGATTATCATTCTCTATCTCATGATGCTAGTGCTACACGTTGCTCATGTGTTTGAAGAGACGTGGGGGCGATTTTGGTTGATCGACAGAGTCTACGGATTAGGTTGGTTCCTTTTTGCAAACTGCGTAGTGTTTTGTATTCCCGTCCTCCTCTTTTATTTTGTTCTCCAGCACAAGAAATGGGCATATCGATGGAGCATAATCTATAGTGGAATCATGATCATCAACGGGGCCGGACACAATATAGCCACGATCGTGACAGGGAGATATTTTGGGGGATTTGCCGGAGGGATTACAGGGATAGGGTTTCTGCTAATCGGGCCTCCGTTGATCCATTATCTCCGGAAAGATCTGAAATTGAGATGAGGATGCGTGATCTTAGTTATACTTGTTTCTGTAATCGAGCGGAGATAGCCCGGTAATTTTCTTGAAGGTTGTGCGGAAGGCCTTATTATCCGAGTATCCGACATCATACATGACTTCATTTACATTTTTTCTTCCTGCTTCAAGACTTTTTTTCGCTGCCTCAATTTTTACTCGCTGCATATATTCGACAACCGTATTCGAGGTCGCCTTCTTGAATCTTCGCTCAAAAGTTCTCCTACCCATTGCAGACATCGAAGCTAACTGTTCGACGGTTATTTTCTTATAGAAGTTATTTTCGATATAGACCTGGGCTTCTTTGATGGGATCGTCCTCATGGTCTTTCTGTGCAGAAAATATGATGAAGGGCGATTGGCTTGCCCGTTCGATTTCGATCTCATAGATTTTCGCACAGAGTATGGCCACATCTCTTCCGGCGTATTTCTCGATCAGATAGATCACCAGATTCCAGAATGAGTTTGCGCCTCCGCTAGAATAGACGCCCTGTTCATCGGTGATGATCTTCTCTGAAAGGAGATTCGCATCCGGAAACATTCTCTTAAAATCCTCAGCCGATAACCAATGGGTCGAGCATTTCTTTCCGTTGAGCAAGCCCGTCGAGGCGAGCAGAAAGGTACCGACACATAAACTTGCAACCTCAGCGCCCTTCTCATGCTGAGATACGATCCATGGGAAGAATTCTTTATTTATTTCTATCACCTCTTCCATTTTTCCGTTGACGGCAGGAATGATGATAAGATCAGTCTTCTCAACTTCACTGATCTCCAGATCCGGATGAACTGTGAATAGCTTATCGTAGACTTGTGCTTCTTTCGTGATTCCTACGAGTTGCACCTGAAATAGGGGGGGCTTCCCCATGTTCTGCAAGACCTCATTTGCGCGATTGAATCCGACAAACGAACCTTCAATACAACTTAGGGCTGCTGCGCCTCTGGGTACGAGAATCGATATGTTCTTCATGCTACGAAAATACGAAATATAATTGTCGCAATCAACCCCCTAGAATGGCATATTTACGCCTCACTCAATACCCCTCGGATCGGGTATTTTTGCACCATAGACTTTTACTTACGTCAGGAAGGACAAAGATGACACATATTAACGCTTACGTTAACTTCAGTGGTAACTGCCGGGAGGCAATGACCTTTTACAATAATTGTATCGGGGGAGAGCTGAATATGCAGACAATTGAGGGTTCGCCGATCGAACATGAATGTCCCGGATCGATGAAACATCAGATCCTTCATGCATCATTGACGAAAGATTCGTTAGTGCTCATGGGTTCCGATATGTCCGGTCCGGATGGTTGGGTGCAAGGAAATAACATCGCTCTTTCCCTCAACTGTTCGAGCGAAGAGGAGATTGCGAAGTTCTTTTCCACTCTTTCAGCCGGTGGTACAATTATGCATCCGCTTAGTGCCTCATTTTGGGGAGCAACCTTCGGCGTTTTTACAGACAAATATGGAATCCGATGGATGCTGAATTACGATAAGAATATTCAATAAAAAAGGAGAAACTACCGTCATGAAAACAATGATCCATTACTTCACACGTCATAGAATTCCCGTTGGAATTGCCTTGATGTCGATCTGCTCGATTCTCATTTCTTCCCCATTTATTGCAGTTGCGAAACCCGCGAAATCTGGCTATGCGCTTGTCAACGGGTTAAAAATGTATTATGAGATCTATGGG
>JAUZOQ010000115.1 GCA_030706385.1 Bacteroidota bacterium
CGCACCGCGTGCGCGTCGCGGTCGATTTCCAGGCGCCCGAAACGCAGCAGGCGCGCATGAGACTGCGCCCATTCTCTCCGGATCTGGTAGCGTTGATATCGACAAGCGACGCCTTCCGCGTTCTGAATGCAACAACAGGATCGGTGAATGCTTCGAGTGAAAAGTCATTTTCGATCTCCGTAAATCCACAGCCGGCGAGAAGATCCGAACCGTTGAAAGTGAATCTGACACTGGATGGATATGCCGGAGTCGATCTCGCGCTTTACGATCTCGCCGGAAAGAAAATTCTTTCGAAAGAAAGAGCATATTTCAGCGCGGGAAATTCGACGGTACCATTTGAACTGAATTCACTCGCTGCCGGCTCCTACATTCTCGAAGCAAGACGCGACGATGGAGTGGTAAGGACGATGAAGGTAGTAGTGGAGTAAGGGGAATTGTCTGAACCTGGATTTGGGGAGATTAAGGGATTAAGATGACCGTAGGGGCACGCTGCGCGTGCCCTTTTTTATGTAATGTCAGCGCTCTCAGCATCATAACAGCATTGTCATTTCGACCGGAGCGATAGCGAAGGGAGAAATCTGGCAATAAAAATAAAATCCTTATTTTTCCCAAAGACTATCTCAGGCCTTGCTCAAAGATCAAAGGTATTATTTTTATTTAATGATTTCTCTCTACGCCTGCCGCTCGTTTCACTCGCGTCGGGCTCCGTTCGAAATGACAACCTATACTTCACTGGTTGCAGCCTCTGCAACGCCGCCAACAACATTGTCATTTCGACCGGAGCGGTAGCGAAGGGAGAAATCTGGCAATAAAAATAGAATCCCTATTTCCCCAAAGTCCACGTAACTCTTCGTTCGAAGATCTAAGGTATTATTTTTATTAAATGATTTCTCTCTACGCCTGCCGCTCGCTTCGCTCGCGTCAGGCTCCGTTCGAAATGACAACGTTTTGCGCGCCGGTTGGGACCTAAGCAGTGCCACCAACAGCATTGTCATTTCGACTATTTGACGCGACCACAGGAGCGTCATCGAATAGCGAAAGGAGAAATCTGGCAATAAGGATTAGTCGTTAGTTATTAGTCTTTAGTCGTTAGCAGAAGGCATCCCCCGATACGTCTATCCGTCAATACGTCTATACGTCAACAAGTCTTTCCCTCTCCCAAACTCCCAACTCCCAAACTACCAACTTCCCCTTCACTCCTCCTCTTTCAACATTTCCTCATCGATGATCTCCTCATCGCCATCTTTGCGGTCTTTGGCAAGGCCGAACTTGCGCATCTTCGTGTAGAGGTGAGAGCGCTGGATGTTCATCGCTTCGGCTGTGCGGCTAATGTTCCAATTGTATTCGCGGAGGCGTTCTTCGATGTAAATTTTTTCGGCTTTATCCTTAAAGTCCTGGAATGTACCGGCTCCCAAAGCTTCCTGCAGCGGATTGTCATGCGAGCTGATCAAATAGCCTTCGCTTTCCGACGATTGAATGCGTGCCAGATCGGCGGGAGTCAGCATCGTGCGTGCGAATTCTTCGGCTTGCTGGTTGCCGCCGGTCTCGTAGCCTTTCTGCGAAGCGGCCATGCTGAAGGCAACGCCTAAATGCTCGACATCTTCGCGCCTAATGACGTCTCCCTGCGTTAAGATCACGATACGCTCGATGATGTTGCGAAGCTCGCGGATATTTCCGGTGTAGGGAAGCGACATCAGAAGCTTCATCGCTTCGTCGTCGAACTTCGGCGGTTTGCGTTTAGCATCGGCTGCGAATTCATCGGCGAATGCTTTGACGAGTGTCGGAATATCTTCGATGCGCTGGCGCAACGGCGGAACGTGGATGGGAATGACGTTCAACCGATGAAAAAGATCTTCGCGGAATCTCGATGCACGAATTTCATCGGGCACATTCTTATTTGTTGCAGCGATCACGCGCACATTGACTTTGATCGGCTTGCTCGATGAACTGCCGACGCGTTCGATCCAGCCTTCGTCGATCACCTTCAATACTTTTGCCTGAGCTTCAAGGCTCATATCTCCGATCTCATCCAAGAACAGCGTGCCGCCATCGGCTTGCTCGAACTTGCCGATGCGCTGTTGCTGAGCTCCGGTGAACGAGCCTTTTTCATGGCCGAAGAGTTCGCTTTCGATCAGGTCGCGCGGAATAGCGGCGCAATTGACTTCGACAAACGGCATGTGATAGCGTTTGGAATCGCGATGGATGGCGCGTGCCACAAGTTCTTTTCCCGTGCCGTTCTCTCCGGTAATGAGAACGCGTGCCTCAGTCGGCGCAACGCGCTCGATCATGGCGCGGATATTCCGCATCGCAGGCGAAGCACCAAGCATGGCTTCTTTCGATTGCAGCTTCTCGCGCATGATCTTGACCTGTGTCTCGAGCTGTTTGCGCTGTGTTGCATTGCGAACGACGAGCAGTAGTTTTTCGCGGTCCGGGGGCTTCTCGAGGAAATCGAATGCTCCGAGCTTCGTTGCTTCGACGGCAGTCTCGATCGTGCCGTGGCCGCTGATCATAATGACGGGCACATCTTCGCGTATCTGCCGGATCTTCTGTAATGTTTCGATACCATCCATGCCCGGCATTTTCACATCGAGCAAGATGCAATCGACGGGTGTGCCTTCGGATACAAGCTTGACGCCTTCGGTGCCGGATTCGGCCGTCGTGACCGTATGCTTCTCGTACTCGAAGATCATCGCAAGCGTATCGCGAATTCCCGCTTCATCGTCTATTATCAGGATATGGGACATGGTGTAGTTTTTAGTTTTGTAGTTGGGAGTTTAGTAGATCGCTACCAAACTACCAACTACAAAACTAACAACTCATTCTTCCAGTGTTTAGTTTTTGGGACAGTCCTTTACGGGAATTGTGAATTGAGAATTGTGAATTCAGAACGGAGAAGTCGTTTCTAAGGTGTTACGGTAGGGCGGATTATGTCGGCCTTATTGGAATCCGAAGAGTTTTTTTGTATTTTTGCCGATGGATCGTGGGATCACCTACATGCGATCCCGTGATCTTTCAAATCTCTGTTATTCATCTCTAACCATACCACTATGACCACTATGAACAAATTCAAACTGTTTCCCTTGATTCTTCTTCTCGGATTGTTCCTTGGCATAAGCACAAGTGCATTTGCGCAGGACCCGGTATCGGCTGCATCCAACGTATATAAGAAAGTGCTCCTGGATAATGATAAAGTGCGCGTGATCGAAGTGGAATTCGCTCCCGGCGAAGTTACGGCATGGCATCATCATCCCAATCATGTTGTCTATGCACTCACTGATGGCAAGATCGAGATCACTGATAAGGGCAAGCCGGCTTTTGTTGCCGATATCAAAGCGGGTACGGCCATGTATCTGCCTGCAGTTACGCACATGGCAAAAAATATCGGAACGACAACAGTGAAACTCGTCGTGACAGAAATTAAACCTTCCGCTCACAAAAAAGAAAGCGGAGCAGTCGGAGCACCGAAAAAATAATTGTATGTCGAACTTCTCAAAAAAGCAGCCCCAAATCGGGGCTGTTTTTTTAGACTCATTCGAAAGAAATAATCGGAGTGAGAGGAAAACACTTCATTTTTCGCATCTTCCATAAAAAATTGAAAATTTTATTTTCTTATATTTCAATAAATTACAGAATCGGACTAAGGTTTTTCTAATAATAGATTTATTTTTCGTCAATTTATTTCGTATATTTGTATTCAGAAGTTTATTCCAACAGTTCTTCATGGTGCTTTTGTCTGGATGGCAAACAGACTGTAATATCCTGCCGGTAAGGGAAGGAGCATTGTTTGGAGTGAGCTTTGGCGAAAAGGGGACTGCGAGTAAGCAGTAGAAGTCCGGTCTGGGGTAAGTCCTTTATCTCAGGTTATTCAATAGCAGTAGACAGTAGCTATCCGACCTATATCGGGGGATTCTTTCACTTCGGTTTTTTGCATTCGCAAAAAACCTCCGTTCAGAATGACAGAAAGGGAGCAGTGGCTAGTTGTTAGTGGCTGGTGGCTAGTGGCTAGTGGCCGGAGGTCTGACTTTGTCGGACGGACTAAGAGACCGTCCCGCTGGAGAAAGTCCCACCGTCTACCTGCTAACAACTACCAGCTAATTTCTGCTAACGACTAAAGACCAACGACTAGCGTCTACCAGCTACCAGCTATCAACTACCAGCTTCCCCTTCCCCCTTCGTCAGTTCATTGACAATTGAAAAATAATCTTATTGCGAATCCGTCGGAGTCTCAATAATGATATCGACGGTTCTGGATAAGCAGCGGCCTTCGGGCAAGTTGTTATCGTAGAGAACGGTTTCATCGGCGATGCCGCGGATCTCTGCTTTGGCAACTCCGAGGGCTCGTGCCGTCGTCTTGGCGCGCTCAAGGGATAAGCGTTTGTTCAGTTCTGTTTCTCCTGTCCGATCGGTATGGCCGACGATCGTGATCGTGGAAATATCCTTCAAATGCTTCTGGATCAGCTCGATGATCTGCTTATTGTTCTCGTTGAGCTCGGATGATTGCAGATCGAAAAGCAGAAGGTTGTATTTTTCGATCTCGCGATCTGCTATTCGCTGCACTTTCTTTTTGCGCAGCGATATCTGCTCGACCGGAAGCGAGCCTGATGCAACTCCGCTATCGCGATGCGAGCCGCGAACGGTTAAGCGGTAATCGATCGTACCGGGATAATGCGGGACGGAGTTCTGGTCATCGGCTAAGATCCAGTCGATCGTTTTCGGAAGATCCTTTTGGCCGGCGAATGACTTCAGCAGCTTTCCTTGCTGTGATGCCTGCACAGTCCATGATGAAAGCGATTCCGAATACGCCGCTGCCGGATGGAAACGAACCGATGGAGGCGTGACGGTGCGAAGCGTATCGCTGCCCATCACCGGCTGCAATACTGCGAATGAGTTGGAAGCGATCTCGACTCGGTTCGCTTCGACGATTCCATCGCTATCGAGCGCAACAGCGATTTCTTTAGCAAGAGGATGCGTGATGATGCGGATCCGATCGTCGCTAATATTCCAGGCCGACTTCAGATACTGCGCAACTGCTTCGGCTCGAGCCAGAGCAAGCGGTTTATCAATCATGCCATGAAGGGTAATACCGGCAAGAGTGATCGAAGCGTCGGAATCATCGAGTAATCTTCTGCCGATGATATTCAATGTTTCGTGATTGATCTTCAGTGCATCTTCATGTTTGAGATCAAGTTCGCTGAATCCCGATGCAACCGGATTTATGATGCGATCATAACGCGACGGAATCACCTGATCGTCCTTGGCGAAGAATATATATGGCAGAAGAGGAGTCATCCGAGTGGAGTACACTTCCTCGACTCGCAACGATGCTGTCGGCACTTCGAGGCCGTCGGATCCTACTCCGCTTGCCGTGATCGAAGCGATGGGCGCCGGAACAGGCGGTGGAATCGTATCGGGTGCGCGTTTCGGAATTTCCGGCTTATTTTCCGGAAGTTCATATCGGATCGCAATTGCTCCGCGAAGCGAATTCACGCTCCAGGTAATGCCCTTCGCGACCGAAGTGAGTCCGTAAGAATACGAAAGCTCCGGAACTGCCTGCATGGTGTTCGCATGATTAAGCGGAAACTGGTAGCTGATCCCGCCGAGAAGTGATGCAACGATGGAACTGGAGTTCGGGATCTTTCCGGATTGCTGATTGCGCGTGCGAAGTCCGTTATCGAATACTCCCGTTCCCTGCGGTTGCGTAAGCGTTTCGATCTGGCTAAAAGAAGAGCGCATCATGTATCCGATCTCTCCACCAATATGGATTGCGAATGCATCGGTGATGTGGTAGCTTGCAAGAGGTTGAATTCCGAGAGAAGCGAGTGAAGCAGTGATGCTATGTTCGATCACTCCCTGGGATTGGACTCCGCCGATGATAACGGGAGTCTGTTCGTTCGAAACAAGCTTTTGCGAATACGAAGTATAAGCTCCGCGAAGAAGCAAGGAGAACTTGCCCGCAAGTGGAAGTTCGTAAAACGCTCCGAACGACGGCCCGAATCCGAAGCCGCTCTTATATGATGCGTTGCAATCCGGAACTCCAGGAAGCTGCGAGAAATCTGCATGCGCCATGTTCATGTTCACTCCGCCGAAGCCTCCGATGGCCGGGCGAGTTGACGAAGACATGCCTTGCGTTTTCTCCTCTGCTACCTGTGCAACGGACTGCGAAGCAGAACATGCAATGAAAATGCTGATGGATAATAATAGAGGTTTCATATTATTTATGAACGACAAATGGTTGTCTTGTTAGTTGCGACGGAGTCTTGAGCACAGTTAAGTAGAAGCCGGATCCGATTTCGGTAAGCGGAACGTCGATCGTGTAATGCCCGGGTGTTTGCCCACAATCGGAGATTGTCTTGATCGATCTCCCTACCAGATCGAAAAGCTCAATGCGAGTTTCTCCGGTTTCGACAAGATCGTATTCAATGAGAATATGGCTTGATGATGGATTCGGACGGATCGGGCTCATTCCGAACGTCCCACTTGCATCGATAAGCCTGATCCCTCCACCGGCAATGCAGATACCGCTTTCGCAGAAGTCACCGTTGACTCTGGTCACAGCAACATCGGCATCGGTCCAGTAAAAGGTATCGATGAAGATCTGCGTGCAGGTATCGTTACCGAGAGCGACATTGAATTGCACCCACTGCAACGTTCCCGAAGTCATGGGAGCGCTGTTGCCTTCGAAGCTCAGTGTGCGGAAACTGCTTCCTGTGATCGGTGCTGTTGCTCCGAGCGTTCCATTCCTGCTTCCGGTCGGATAGAGCATCGAGCCATTATAGCGAAGCGTACCGATGTAGTGATTGGCATTAGCAGGAATGAGATCTTGTGAGGCAATGAGTTCGATGGGTACTTCGATCGTCTTTCCCGGATCGGCCAGTGGTATCGCACCGACGGCGACGATAGCCGTTGGTTTAACACCGGATGAAAAAGGATCGGAAGAGATCGAACAGCCATTGGCATCGGAGATGGTAATCGAGTATGTTCCTTTCTTCTGGATGGTGATTCTGGCAGTCGTTTCTCCGGGCAGTAACACTCCGTCTAAGTACCACTGATAGGATGATGCGATGGTAGTGCAGAAAAGCGTATCGTTAACTTGCGTGATGATTGGCTTCGATGGAAGAGGATAGACGGTTACGGATATAGTAGAAGATGATCCGCTGCATCCGCCGCTGTTGGTAACGAGAACGGAATAGCTTCCCGACTCACCGGTTCGCAAGAACTCATTCGTAGCTCCGGAGATCACAGATCCATCTTTCGACCATTGGTACGAAGCATAACCGCTTCCCGCATCGAGAGTGGCGGAGTCACCTGCGCAGAAAGTGAGTGCTCCACTAGCTGTGATCGTCGGATGCAAGTTCGCATCGATCGTGATCAAGAGCATTCCTGTATCGAGGCATCCACCCGATGTCGTTTCGATGACCATTACTGATCCCGTGCCGATGGCAGCATCATTCCATTGAACCGTAACTCCATTTGTTCCTTGTCCTGAGGATATCGATCCGTTGGTAACTGACCAGAGATACACCGATCCTGCATCTGCAGGGATCGAGTAGTTCACCGGTCCTTGTCCCTGGCAGATCGAAATTGGTCCGGTAATGACGGGATGAGCGGAAGAATCAAGAGTAATGGTGATCGGTTGGGAGATGCCGATGCAGCCGGCTGCATTGGTTACCTGAACCCAGTACGTTCCGGGAGTCGAGACGGTGATCGAAGGAGCTGTCTCGCCCGTGCTCCAGAGATGCTCTCCGGTTGCGCCTGTTGCAGTCAGGTGAACGACACTTCCCGGGCAGATATGAGTGGGTGCATCAGCGGTGATCGTGATCACGGGAAGTGGCACGACAGTTACCGTCACAGTTGCCGATGTACCGCTACACCCATTCTTATCGGTAACGAAAAGAGTGACAGTGCTTCCTTGCTTAATGATGATACTATCGCTTGAGCTTCCGTCGCTCCACTGATAGCTGGCATATCCTTTTGCCGCGTGGAGAACGAGGCTATCTCCATCGCAGAGATTGACACTTCCGCCCGGAGTGATGACAGGAGTGAGTGTGGAGTTCACGTCGATCGTGATCGTCGTATCTGCCGAGCAGCCATGATCGTTCGTACCGTGAATGGTGAGCTTCCATTTTCCGATCGTCGTCCATAAGACGCTAACGGAATCTGAGCTACTTCCCTGCGTGAGTGTTCCGCCGCCGCTCAGAGTCCACCGGTAGGTATTGCCCGGAGCTCCGGTAATGATGTATTCTGCATCGGTTCCGGGACAGACGGAGGTAAGGCCGCTGACGAGTGGAACGGGCAGGGGAATAACGCGAACGATGATGGTATCGATAAACTGACAGCCGATCGAATCGGTGACGATCTCCGTATAGGTCGTCGTCTTTTTCGGAGAGGCGATCGGAGTCGGAACCGTCGTTGAACTCAGTCCTAAAACTGAAAGCCATTTATAGGTATAAGGTGGAATGCCACCGGAGGCAAGGCTGCCGATCTTGATGCTGCTGCCCGAGCAGATAAATGTATCCTGCACGGCATGCAGAGCGAGGCCCGATGAAATGATGAAGGAGACTGTATCATGGGCAGTGCATTCGCTGGGATTGACAACTTCTACGGAAATCGCATGACGTCCCGGAGAAAGCGTATCGGGAATGATGAATTTCGAACTATCGGTCAACCAGGGAAGAGGAATGGTATCGTCATACCAATAGATGTGCGAGTATCCCGAGTTCAGGGATATCGTATCGGCTGTACCTGCACAGATCGTCTTCTTACCGATTCCAAGAACGGGAGGAGTCACATCGCAGAATTTTACGATGAATCCATCAATATCGGGTGCGCCGCCATCACCGGTTTCTTTGAATGCTCCGGGAGTGGAGAAGCCGCTGTCATCTTGTGTATAGCCGACTGTGACAAGGTTGCCAATGCGATCTATCGTGCAGCCATTGCAATAGCCGTCTCTTGAACCGCCATAGTACGTCCCCCATTTCAGGGATCCGGCCATGGTAAATTTTGACAAGAAAGCTTCATACCCGGTTAAGACACCTATGTAAGAAGTCTGATATCCATCTGGCGTTGCAATACCTGTTGTACTTGCAGTCGTACCGCAAATAAGCAGCTCCTTTGAATTCGTATTGATGTCCATACCCATGTCTCCAAGTTCTCCGCCATAATACGTTCCCCATTGGAGAGCACCTGATGGATTGAATTTTACTATGAATGCATCTTCCATCGTACTGCCGGACGTATTTAAAGACGGTTGGTATGAGCCCGCAGTGGCAATTCCTGTCTGACTATTGGTCGTCCCAGTAGCAAAAATATTTCCTGCGACATC
>JAUZOQ010000116.1 GCA_030706385.1 Bacteroidota bacterium
GAAGGGATCGTTCGCGATCGCTATCTTTAGTTCAGCCAGCGGCTTGTCATAACTTTTTGTCGACTGATAGAGAGCCATTGCGTAATCGACCCGGACATCGTTATTGCCCGGCATTTTTGCAAGAACGATCTCATACTCCTTCGCAGCTTCTGCCCATTTCTCCATATCGTAGTACGTATTGGCAAGCTGAAGATGCGCCGAAGTGTCATCGGGATGGGAGGGCAAATACAGGTTCAGCGAATCGGCGGCTTGCTTATACCGTGCCTGTGCGGCTCTTGCCGAATCAGCCGGCGTCCACGCCAATGTTTTCTTCACCTCATCGATCATTTTCTGAACGATAGTAGCCGATGCAGTATCACCTTTATTCACTGCGGCAGCGTATGCAGTTTCAAGATACGGGAAGGCCTTGGCACATGAGCCTCTGCGATCGGAAGGGTTGGACTGGATGATCAGGATCGAAAGGTTAATCAGCGCCCTTACATTATCGGGATCATCGACGAGCGCCAGCTTGATCTGCTCGATCGGCTTCTGAAAATCTCCGGTGAGATTAACCAACACATATGCGTAATCGACTCGGGCATAGATATTGTGCGGAGATCTTGCAAGTACAACCTCGTATTCATTAGCAGATTCCGGCCATTTTCCAATGTCGTAGTAGGCATCGGCAAGCTTTTGATGCGCCGAATCGTCATTAGGATGAGAACGCAGAACGGAATTCAGCGAATCGATAATATGTGCGTAACGCACTTGCCTTGCTTTCGCAGAATCACTTTGCGGTGCACTGGCCTTTGCCGAATCGCTCGGAGTGGTTGCATAACTTGGTGCCGAAAGTAAAAGCAGGACAACGAGTAGTGTGGTTTTCATCACGGAGGATAACACGAAGAGCGGGCGGGGAGTTTTGAGGGGGAAGTCCGAAGAGTCCGAAGTCTGAAGTCCGAAGTCGGGTGCAGTGCCCAGAATCCTAAAACGTTGCAGGAGGGAGGAATTCCTCTTCTCCCAAACTACCAACTACCAGCTACCAGCTACCAACTCCCAACTTCCCCTGGAAACCATTGCCTTCCCTGATTTGTCCTTTCCTCATCGTGACCTTCTACACTTTCTAGAACTCGAATGACACACAGAGCACTACTTGTACTGACGATCGCTAGCCTTGCTGCCTTTCCGAGATTTTCCCAGGCTCAATTTGCCGATCGATCGGCGTCAGGAGCGAGTGCTGAATTTTCGACTCCGGCGCCCGATACCTGGGCACCGACAGTAGAAAAGCGTTTCTTCGCAGGTCTATCCGGCGGCATTAATTTAATCCATTATCACACGGCATCGTTTAGCGCCCAGAACCTACAACCAACGGTGATCACGGCGCAGGATGGATCTGGAACATCGATTCTGATCGGCGCATCGTATCAGTTTCCCATATCCGACTCGTATCAGAATTTTTTCGTTTTCGAAACGTACTACGATTCTAAATCGGCGTCATTCAATACCGATAGTCCGAAGAATAATGTACCGGTGAGCTTCGCAGGCGAGAGCCAAACCGGAAATCTTTCCTCCACGTTGAAAGCGAGGCTATCCTATCTTCTCCTCTGTCTTGGCTATAAGTATAGTTTCATTGCAGCTCCTATGCCCAGCGGGCCGTCGATACAAGTGGCGGCAAGCCTTGGGATAAAGATGGCGGGCACGTTCGATAAGGAAGTAATAATATCCGGCACATCATCTTCCGGACAAGCGGAATCGCAGACGGAGACGACCTCAGTGGCGATCGATGGAGCTAAAACTTTTCGCTTCGGCTTTCGCGGAGAACTTGGTTACGATATACCGCTAAGTGAGTGGTTCGTGATCTCTCCGATCGTCGGCTACGATCTTCCACTTACACGAGTCGATAATAGCGATAGAGACTGGACGGCCTCCTCATTCTACTCAGCCCTTGTTGTTCATCTCCGTTTTGTTTTGGATTGAGTAGGGAGGAATTGCCATAGTGGAACGGACACTCTTGTCCGTTCACGGCGCGAGGGAGGAGAAAATTTTTGGTGACCTTTTCCGGTCTCAGGTTACTTATAATGATAGGGAGTCGTTCATTTCATTCTCGAAATTCTGAAAACACACATTACATATATCATCGCCTTGTTGCTCATTTCAGTGAACGTGCTGTCAGCGCAGATCCCGGAGAACGATCGATACCAAACTCAGGGAGGGCAGCAAGGTTGGTATAAACAAAATAGTGGAATTGCAGCCCGCATATTCGGTCTTTTTTTCCTAGATAAACTTACTGGCTGGGCATCATCTGAGAGTGGTCTTTTGGGAACGACCGATGGCGGGTCGCAATGGTCAATAATTAATTCTCTGCGAATATTCGAAATCTACTTTGCCGACAAAAACAACGGGTGGGCAACTGCCGATACATCATTAGTTCGAACTTCGAACGGGGGGAAAGATTGGCAGCCGGTTCCTTTCCCACATAGCGGACAGCTCAGAGTATTTGGGATGGATACGTTGTACTTGTTGGGTGGGGATTATGATTTTGCACGCTCTACAGATGCGGGGAATACTTGGGAAGATAAACATATTGGAGGCTACCCGTTATCGATGTCCTTCGTAAATTCGCAAATTGGATTTCTTGGCGGCCAACAACTACTGTGGTTCGGCCCATATCCTCCTGAAAAAGGTACGAACGGAGCGGGCTTTTGGGTTACAACTGATGGAGGAGCTTCATGGTCGCAGAAATATTGTTCTCTACAAGAAAACTTTGAAACCGTTTATGCTCTGGATGCAAATATTCTGATTGGGAATACGTCGAAAGGGAATATTGTCCGTTCTGTTAATGCAGGGATTGAGTGGGATACCGTGATTGGAACTGCGGCTGCGTTTGATTTCTTTTTCTTGAATGAAAAAGCCGGATATATCGCCGATGGTACCGGAGATATTCACTTCACGAATGACAGCGGTAAAATATGGGTTATTCAAAATAGCAATGTCACAACAAGCTTAAACAGTATATTCTTTGTTGATTCCTTAAATGGCTGGGTAGCAGGGGACAATGGCGTAGTCCTTCATACAGTAGACGGAGGGAAATCCTTTGTTTATCAACACCCTTTCTATGACTCCCTTATCATTCGAGTATTCCCTGATCCGGTGACTTCTTCAGCGGTAACGTTTCAGTATGTACTCCCCGAGTCTCAACATATTTCCATCACTCTTTGTGATCAGTTAGGTCATTGGGTTCAAACGATGTTGCAGAATGATTTTCAGGAACAAGGAATCCATACCGTGCCTATCACACTCAGTTCAAATGCGAATGGAACATATTATTATCAGCTAATTTCCGAACGCTACAAGTCCTCGGGAAAAATCACCATTATTCGATAAGGAGTCTCCCCGCATGAAACAATATTTTCTTCCTCCTCTTTTCGCAGGTATTACGGCCGTGTTCTCTTTTGCGATTCTTTCCCAGGCCGATACAGGAGTTTGTAGTAGGAGTAGCGTACTGAATGCCCATTTTCATCAGGGAAATGCCAACATATTAGTTGTCCCGGAAGATACTTCTTCTCAACATTGTTACGATATTATTCATGAAGGCGATGCACTCCGTGCAACAAATTCATATCAGGCTGCTTACGATAAATATCGCTCTTTTTTTGATAGCTGCGCTTATTTATCTAACTCATGGGAGTTCTTTTCCGAAGTAGGCAGTATGAATGCGTCACGCAGTGGCGACCTCCACCGATTCGAAGAATACAGGGAATGGCTGAAGAAAGTACTTTACTATAGTTTCGATACGAATTATTATTGTGCGGATGCATTCCAAATTCTTTCAACATTCCGTTGGTTCAACGAGCAGCGAGGTGACGATTGGCGCGGTATGCTTGCGGTCGATTCTTTTATCCTGCGATCGGGTAAGTGTCCGGGAGACCGTCTTTATTTAGACTCATTGGTGATCCCAGGCAACTGGCATGGACTCTATCAGGCTTGGCAAGATACCGTGCAAGACCCACATCTGACCCCATTTGATTCGACCCTTCCTTCGCTCGAAGATTTAGATCTCGGCATTCTACGCGGTCAGCCATCGGATGTAAAGAAATTCATCGATTCCAAACTAGGACTGATGATCACGAATGTCATTGCGCTTCACAATCCGTTTTCTTCGAAAACAAATATAGATTTCACTTGCAGGGAAGCAGCTGCCGTTCGTTTTGAAGTGTTTGATGTCTTGGGAAGAAAATGTTATGATGTTGGGAATAGAGTTTACGACGAGGGAGAGAACGTTATCGTCCTGCCAGGAACAGGTTTGCCTCATGGTGAGCTCTATGGTAGATTCTCGGCTTCCGACGGAACGGTGAGGACTATAAAGTTGCACCATCTAGAGTAATGCGTTTTCTTGTACAAATATTTATGATAGGCATTGCTGCCCTGGTCGCAGGCAGTGCCTATTCACAAACAGATACTAGCCAACATCAATGTGAGTCTCTTTACCATAATGCGGATTCTCTTAAATCTGCTAAGCTATATCAACAAGCTTATGACGCGTATAGGGCATATATTGAAACGTGTGCTTACCTTACGGATTCCTATAGCGTATTTCTCGATGTTGGAAGTACCAATTCATTTCGAAGCAATGATTTGCATAGGTTTAAAGAATGTCGCGAATGGCTCAAAAAAGTACTCTATTACAGCCTCGATTCAGACTTCTATTGTGCCGATGTTTCGCAGATGCTATCAACTTTCCGATGGTTCAATGACCAAAGAGGTGACGATGAGCGCGGTGCGTTAGCCGTGCTTTATTTCCTGGTAAAAACGAACAGGTGTCCAAGAGCAACTGCTTATTATGATACGGCTACCATCCCCGGAGGATGGAGAGATATATATAGTAAATGGCATGATACAATATCAGACGGGAATATGACACCTTTCGATTCCACATTACCATCGCTTGAGGATTTGGATCTCAGCATTCTTCGCGGGCAAAGCAGCGTACATTCTGACTTCGCTGCACACAGATCAGCCATTGCATCATTGATTGCATCGGACAATCCATTTACTGAAGAAACAAGATTACAGATCGAAGTAAATGAGTCGCTTTTTCTTAAGCTTGAAATCTTCGATATCCTTGGAAATAAGGTATACAGCGATGCAAAGTATTGTGATAGTGGGGAAATAAGTTGGCCAATAGAGGGTAAAGACTTGCCTCGTGGGATGCTGTACGCCAGAGTTTCCACTATTAGTGGGGAAGTCCAAACAATTAAACTCCGCCATAAGTAATAGATATGGATTGTTTCGCGCCGTTAATAGGCATTGCATTCGTTGTCGGAGGGGATGGTATGGTGCCAATTGCTCCGAGCAATTTGGTCGCGTAAAGGGAAGAACTGGACTGCCTAATTATATTTTCTTAAAATATTTCTTTAATTGCTTCAAGGCCACGGAATGCTGTGTGCTGGCCAGGAATCCGATCGCATGCTTTCTGCTGCGATCGACGCTGAGCCAATATGTGCCGCAGCTGGAGATCTCATAGTCAGACGTGGAAGTTGTGAGCATGCCCTTCATAGGCTTTTGGATCGTATCTATTGTAATCATACTATTGGGAAAGAATGCGATCACATAGTAGCTGCCGACTTTGAACTGATTTAGATACGGACGGCAAAGCGCTCCATCATCGCCCCAGACCGTTATCGTTTTTCTTTCTTCCGGGCCTTGGTATTTATCTACTATTTCGACTTCCATCGATACCGGCATCTGATGGCCATTAATTTGACTGAAGGTGAGATATTTCTTGATTCACCAAACCCACTAACTGGGCTCCCGGAGCAGCAGTCAGGAAAGGCCCATTCGAGGTGCAGTCGCATGCGAATACATTTTGGGAGAAGGTCAGGGCTGCGATAGTAAGAACTATGGCCAGATGTTTCATGAGGTGGATATCCTGAATTAGCAACGTGAAGAACACACGAGGAGTTTTTGAAAACATCCAGATTCTGAAGTTAGAAACTGGGATGGAGCGTGCCTCTGGATAGATATTACGTTACCGATCCCTGAAACGGATCGATCGCTACTGTGGGCATTGCGCTCTCCTTCGGAACGGTACGAACCCAGCAGCCGAACTGTTTCAATTCTTCCATCCTGCATGACCATACTAATTCGCCATTATGCAAAGTCATATCGGGGCAGCCATCGCACATATTTTGCTGGCCGTTCGGCATGAAATCCACAGGCTGAATGATCATGACGGTTTGATAATGAAGTCCGCCAAAGAGATTGAGCGGATTGGAGAGCGAGGCGCTCAGGTATTGGCCTGCCACATGCCGGACGCCTTTATCGATCGCCGCGAGCAGCATCATCGATCTGCCTTTTTTCAGGAGTTTCGGAGAAGTATAGGCAAGGTAGCGCCCCTTCAAAAAATGATATCCTGCCTGATTAAACTCCATGAAGCGCTTGCCTACATATCCATAGATCTTTTGTTTCGTCCCGATCCTTCCCGATAGCAGCCACTTGAACGAATCGGGTTTTTCGGTACCGTTGAGATAGGCACACGGCGTGAACTCCGGAAAGCGTGTGCGGATCTCGGCAACAACATCGGTGGATTTCATATCGACCTTGCGCTCCTTCGTCTCGGAGTAGACAACGGCATTCATATCGATCTTCTTGCCTCCGGCATACCAATCGAACGGAAGCTGCGGCACGGCACTGCGGTAAAGAATAAAAACCATTCCGTGCACGATATCGATATGCTCGGCTCCCCATTGCACGAGATCGGGCGTGTAATGCAGTGTATCTTCATAGACGGTGGAGTTGAACGTACAGCTCAATCCCCCCACATCGGCAAGCATCTCGGCATAGTGCAGGCGCAACTCGTTGAGTTCGATCTCATTTTTGTTCTTCCACTTCGGGCGTCCTTGTTTGCTATCGACATGAAAGGTGAAACCTTGTGCTCCTGCAGCTTTCAGCTCCTGCAGTAACTCCTTCGATAAAGCGGCGCCATTAGTATTGATGATCGGTTTGATCCCTCGTTTAGCTACATGCCGAACGATCTCGACCACATGAGGATGAAGCAGCGGATCGCCGCCGGCAATAGAGATGCCGTCGGAGTTGCGCAAACGAATGAAGGCATCGATCTCTTCGCGAACATCTTCGATCGATTTGTGGCTATCGGAAACATTTTCACGGTAGCAGCCATCGCATGCAAGATTGCAGGCGCTTGTTGGCTCGAGCCAGGAGATCGGATTATCGGCAAGGTTCCAGGGCAATCGGTAGAGATCGCGGTGATTAACGGTGTTTTGATTCATAGCATTATGACGAGAGTTAGTGACGAGAGTACTCGCGCTTTAAGAACGGACGATGCGCGCCTAGTTATGCCAGACCAAATTGGGTGGGAGTCTGGGGATGGAATCGAGGAGAATAGAACAATACTTCTAACGAAACATTCGGGAGGAAGTCCGAAGTCTGAAGTCCGATGTCCGAGGTCCGAAGTCCGGGGAGGGGGGACTGGGGATGTTTCGAAGTCTGAAGTCTGAAGTCTGAAGTCGGGGAGGGGGGGAAGTCCGGGAAAGGGCAGATTCTGCTAATCAATCTCCAATAGGTGGTATTTCTTGAGGGAAGTGGAATATGCCCTAAAATTTGCAGTGATTTTTAGTGACCTTTTCAGGCCTCAGTTCACTTATATTGATACGGTTTCAAACATTTCATCCTCGACATAATGAAAACATACATTGCATTCATAGCTATTTCGCTGCTTCTTACGACAAACGCAACTCAGGCACAGCAGACTGGGGATCAGATTCAAAGCCCTCCGGAAAGCACACAGGGATGGTATAAGCAAAATAGTGGCTCAGCTACTGCTAATTTAACAGGTGTGTTTTTCACTTCTCATGATACAGGTTGGATTTCTTCTGCCAGCGGATTTATTCTGCATACAGTTGATGCAGGACAACATTGGGATCAACTCACAGCTCCCGAGGGACTATGCAATATTGTACCCTCCGACGAAAAAATAGGGATCGCATCTACTTGCAGCTCGTCAAGTTTGTACTACACAAATGATGGGTGGCAGACGTGGTTGGTGCGTAAAGTGGATAGCATCACTACAGCTTCGATACTTGGACTAAGTTTTCCTTCACCGAGCATTGCATACGGAATAACTAACCGTGCGATCATCAAAAGCGAGGATGGCGGATTGACTTGGAATGCATATCATATTGGTTGGAGCGGCTCAGATTTAGCGTACCTCAATGCAATACATTATCTCGACACAATTAACGGTATTTTGGCGGGTGGTGGAATAATATTGCGGATGTATGGAACAGGACAAGTATTTCAGAGAAACGATGCACTATATGGTGCTGCCATTTTCTATGGGTGTCAACTCGTAACTCAACAACTTGAATTTGCAGTAGGGGAAATAAACAAATCTCCTGGCCCTGGGATAATTGTGAGAACTACCGATGGAGGGAAAACATGGGGTAGGACCATATATCCGGATAGTCTTACTGGTGCAGCTTTTACTTCAGTTTCTTTTTCAGATTCATTAAATGGCACAGTTGTAGGTTACAACGGACTGATTCTTCGATCTACGAACGGAGGGGATACATGGGCTAAACAAGAAAGTGGAGTAGTTACTGATTTGAACGCCGTCTTTTTTACTGACTCTCTCACTGGTACGGCTGTTGGGGTAAATGGGATAATCCTACATACCATGAATGGTGGTTATTCCTGGGTGAATCCTACACAACATGATTCGTTAGCTGTTCAAACGTTTCCAAATCCGGTAGAGCAGTCATTGAATTTTCATTATTCACTTCCGTTGCCGCAAAATGTTTCCTTGAGCCTCTATGACGTAGCCGGGCACTCTGTAGGAATAATCCTCAATAATTCTTTCCAAACCGAAGGCGATCATATCATTCCATTGAATGCCTCTTTATTTCCTAACGAAACCTATTATTATAAGTTCGAATCTGAAAAGTATTCTTCTTCAGGTCACTTTACGGTCATTCATTAATTCATTTTAGCAGCAATTGAGCGACTAAATTATCTCATTTATTTCCAATAACTTATCAGTCTGTTGATAAATTTGTCGATAATTTGTGAATAAAAAAGACATAAAAAATTTGGAAATCGTCGAATAATTTCGTATATTTGTATTCCGAAGTTTGACACACAACTGCCAGCCGGCGAATTTTGCATCCGCAAATCGACCATCGACCATCGACCATCGACCATCGACCATCGACCATCGACCATC
>JAUZOQ010000117.1 GCA_030706385.1 Bacteroidota bacterium
ATAGGCTATGCGACCGGAGCGCAGAGCCGGGAATTCGATCCTCACGAATTTCGCGATTACATCGCTCTCTCGAAACTCGCTCTCTATCCGGTGACTGAACCGGCCGAGTTACAAAAAATACCATAGTAGCCTTAAAGTGAAGTTTGCGTTCACTGAAGATCTGCTTACCATTCGCGCCCATATCTCGAAGGACGCAGCACCCCGTCCGTATTTTCGTAGAGTGAAGTATATCCTGATCCTTTCATGCATCCTGCTGCTATCGGCCTGCTCATCGAAGCCGACGGTGACGGTCGATATGCAGAATTTTACGAGATCGGATTGGATCCTTGTCAGCGTTCGCGATACATCGATCGTTGTTCTGCCCACGTACGAAGAGATCGGCAAAGGTCTTGCTTTCACACATTGTGTCGTCATTCCTTCTCGCGCGATCAGTCGTGTTATCCTGCATCCGAACGTCACCTTTCTTTCCCGCATGCCGCTGGCGCTTTTCGGAGCAGGAGTCGGGCTGGCGCTGAATGCTTGCACGTGCAATGACAGGATCTATCATATTGTCCTCGGTTTCGTCTTAGGCTGGGTTGCCGGCGGCTTGCAGTTATTCCTTCAAGCTACAAAAGAAGATGCCTATTTTCTCTGGCTGCCGTTCGACAGAGAGCGGCTCCGAAAAGAAGCGGTCTTTCCGGTTGAGCCGGAGATCATGAAATATGTGAAATAGACGGAGCGACGAGTAGACGAAGAGACGGATAGACGTATGGACGGATAGACGTATGGGGGGTATAGTGGATTGCTGGATTGATTCGAGAGAGTAATATCGAGCAAGTGTACGAACGTAATTTTTGGATTTGATAAGTGATATTCTGAAGAATCATAATTTCAAGATAAGTCTCGTTGCATCCAAGATACTATCAATACATATACACTCTTCCTCATTTCCCCCGATACGTCAATCCGTCTATACGTCCACCTCTCCTGCTTCTCGTCATCTCGTCCCCTCATTCATTCCCACTCTCCCTCGCTTCCCCCCATACGTCAATCCGTCAATCCGTCTATACGTCCACTAATCTTCTCCATCTTCTCGCCATTTCGTCTGCTCATACATCCATACTCTCCCTCGCTTCCCCCGATACGTCTATCCGTCTATCCGTCCACCCCGCTCCCCGCCGCGCCAAGCCTCTTCCACCCTCCGTCGTAGATCACGTTTCCGACGACGAACACATTTCCTCTACCTCCGGGAAGCGGAGGCAGGCCGAGCATTGCTCGCTGCTCATCGATCGAAAGCGATTGCTTCAGCTCCTGGAGTCGAGACTGGATCTTCTCTTCGGATTCGGGAATGAGATTCTCATGCTCGATCGAAATCGTCGATGAGAATTCCGATGCAAGCTGTTTCGTCAGCGCGCCCGAGAATTTCGTCAGTGCGTAATCGACGACATCGCGCAGGAATACATTGTAGCTCGTCTCGGCATTCGAGAAGTTTACGTTATCGGTATCTCCGAGTGCGATCTTCGGGACCCGGAACGCTTCGCGAATAGCGTCGCGCAGCATGGCGCGGCTTTTTGCAAAGTCGATCTCCTTCGCTCCTGCCGAGATCGCAGCCAGATCGCCGCCATCGGGCAGAATAGCAAGCTTCGAAACATTCGCTGCTCCCTGATATTTCTCTTCCCACTTAGAGCGAATATCGTTCATTTGTTCTTGCGTGAGGATCGTGCCCTGCGGAAATTTCAGGACGGCACGCGGCACGGAGTCGTTATCGAAGAATCGCTGCTGGTACAGTCGCAATGCCGAATCCGTTTTTGCCGTATCCAAAATATCGGAAAGCAGCGCATGGCCGTAGAACGGAGCAGTCCGAATATCCGAACGCTTGAAATGAATGATATCCGATGCGGGAATTTTCGCATTGGTCGGAAAGAACGTGTAGTATGCCGGAAGCTGATCGGCGCCTTTCTCGATGAAGAAGCTCAGAGCCGGTATCGGCCAGAGCTCAGTAACTTCACCGAATCCGTTGCGCACCTTGAGTAGAATCGCATTCCCCGTTGCATCGAGCCACTGGCTGGAAAGCTCAAGCATGTCGGAAAGATCGAAGAGTGGATTCGGCGAGCGAAGCAAGCGCTCGAGCGGATGCTGATGAGGAAGTATGCGCTTCAGCGGATTGCCGGTCTTATCGACAAGCAATTCATATCCGTGAAAGCGACCTTTCCCGATGGCCTCGCTTCGCGCATGCATGGCAGCCGAAACGGTTTCGCGAATGAAGGCAATATTCTCGCGCGGATTATCGAAACGATTGAATACCCAGGGAGCGAGCTGCATACCGGAAGCAACTTCCATGATCGGAGCCTGCCTCTGTTTTTTACCAATTGAAATATTAATTTTGCCAAATGCAAATTCCATACGCTTACTAGAATGTAAAATTAAAAATGTAAAATGTAAAAAGGGGATTCTATTGACTTATTCGGATCCCAGGCTGGGTTCGTAGATGTTGTCGCGGAAATCCTCACCATTCCGCGGAAGCTTCAGCGATGATTGCAGAGCAACGGAATAGATAACTTTCCCGAATTCTTTACCGCTCTCGAAAAACAACCGGTTCAAGTACGTGCCTTGCCAACTAACGCCAGACCAATTTGATCCAACTGAAAACCGACGTCTTCTGGGCCTACCGGGAAGTTCATCCTCATAGATCTTATCTTTATCAAGCTCTGGGTACGTTTCCGGCGGAAGCGCCCAACCCATGCTATCTTCGAGATTACGAACTTCCTTCGAAGCGATCGGATCATTAAAGAAGTAATTCAACTTACAAATTCTATCCGATGAATCTGCGAAGATGAAGAGCGTTGCCGTGTGACCCCACTTCATACAACTGTCGATCGAATAGCTTTTCTCGATGTTGGGATAGCGATGGCCAGTTAATTCCTTCACCTGATATTGCGCGAGAATACGAAGAGCGTTCTCTCGCTTCATTCCGATTAGGCTATCGAGTCCTCGCGCCTGCTTGCTACGGATCATATTTTGCTTCTCTTCCTCGCTGCTCGCCTCGATGTGTTGCTTATGATCCGAGTTTAGCATTCCGCTCCTGTGCGAGTTGCACGAAACCTGGCAGAGTATTCCTTCAAGGACGAGCACGATCAAAAGAGAGATTTTCATTCGAAGATGGATATATTAGGGTCAACACTGAAAGACTACTTTGGTTGTAATCTCTGCATATAAATCCCATCTATTCTAGATGCAACGATGAAATTGGAATTGAAGTAAACTGCCGGATGGCAAAGTGGCTCAGGTATTTGGTGGCAGGGGCACGGAGTATAAGGAAGTAAGCCGGTGTGAGGTTGAAAAATCTGCTCCGGGGTTTGACCCCCGGAGCAAGCATTCCGAATGATCAAACTCCCCAATTAGATCATCCGACACTCTGTAAAACTTAACGCTTATAAATATACCTGATTGCCTGCAAGAAATACTTACACTTTAACCTGAAACATTTACATAATTCCCACATTTAATGAGTTTATGAACAGAGGTTCATAAGTTTGTGCATAGATTGGTCTTTTTCTTGTGGTTTTTCATAGATTCCCAGCACCCGAAATATGAAGAAATTACATTAAGTATCGTTTCCATTGTTGCTCCTGCCTCTTTCCTTCCAGCCTCAGGCCGTACCTGGCAAGTGCCGTTGCATCGGCTCGGTCCGGACTCCGCCCCAGTCTGCGGACAAGATCGGACTTATCTTCAAGCAAATACGCTTCCCGGTTCTCCGATTGCCGCAGCCTGAGCGCCGTGATCTCCTGATGCAGCTTGCGGTCATCCAGAAGCTTGATCTGTTTTTTCTTCAGCTCTTCGTCAAGAGCGAAGTACATCTCAGCTCTGGTGTTCGCGATCTGCCGGTACGGAAGTTTCTGCAAGACACTCGCTGCCGAAGCGAAATTCACCGGATGACACGGAATGCCGTTCGACTTGAGTATATCGGTCACGCCGGCGCCCACTCCCGTATCATCGAGTGCAATGATCTTCCAGCCTGCATGGTAGTAGCCTTCGATTGCATGCGCGATCTCGACGAGATCTTTCGTCCGCATCGAGTGAAACGGAAGCTGCGTATTGCCATCGAAGAATGCGAAGATCGTTTCATCGGTACCGCTTCGCGCAATATCGATTCCCATCGCTTTATCCCCGCGCATCTCCGCTAAAGCACATGAGCGCTTGACAAGATACATCGGAATAAATCCTTCGCCTCCATCGAGCGACCACTCGCCGAAGATGCGGCTGGCAACCTGCGAAGTCTTGCGCCAGGTCTTTCCGCCGAACTCGAAACTATCGGGCGATCCTTTCTCGACTTCATAGCTCCAGGTCGGAAGCATATCGGCGATCCAATGCGCGCTGACAGCTCCTTTGATCAGATCTTTTCCTTCGATGACATTCGGATGATCGAATGCAGAGATCGTGATCACATGCCAATCGTTGTTCTGCTCGGCTTCGTAAACGAAGCTATCGGTATCGAGCGGATTATAGGCGAGGATGATCTGCGCATCCGATCCCGTTGCATTACCGAAGAGAGCATTGATGATCTCGCGGCTGACACCGGTTGCTTCATCGACAACGACAAGCATTCGCTCGGCATGAAAGCCCTGCGCATTTTCCTTCACGGCAGGTGAGATGCCGATGCCGTAATGCTTATCGGTCAGCTTGATGAAGCTCTCGCGCACCTGTCCTTTTCCGTACAGCGTTCCGTACTTTGCCTGCTTGCGGATCTCGCCCCAAAGATTGCGCTTGACCTGCGTATGGCTTGAAGCTGTGGTGATGACGATGGAATCCTCCGTTGTCTTCAGCTTCCAGTTGCAGATCGCTGCAAGCGCGCAAGTTTTGCCCGCCCCGTTGCAGCTTCGGATAAGGATCTTTCGCTTGCCGGACTGGACGGCTTCGAATATTTCTTCGAGCTTGCTCCAAAGGGAAATGCCTAGACGAGTTTGGGCGAATTCCATAAGCGAGAGACGATGGGCAGTGTGAGGTGTTGACATTCGAGGAGACAATGTTTGACGTATAGACGGATTGACGGATAGACGTATAGGGGAATGGCGTATGGGCGAATGGGGGAGAAGGGGACTGTGAATGTACAATAGACAATGAACAATGTGCAATGGGCAATCTGCAATTCACAATTCTTCATTCACAATTCTCAACTCTCTGTTCCGCTCTTCGCTTTGTCTTTGCCGGCGCCGGCTCGTTCCAGCATTGCTTCGGTGATGATGTGCAGGGCATGGTCGCGTGTCTGCCAGAAATCTAAAATATCCTCTTCGATAAGATCCTCCAACTCTTCTATATAGAAGCCTACGGCTTTAATGAAATCGGATAGGAAATCCAAGTCTACCGATTTCATTATTACATCGACACTCACCACTGGCTGCGGCTTGCGAAGCCGCTTCTTTGGGTTCGAAGATTTCGGGCTCGGAATAGGACTGAATTCTTTTGTTTGATAACTGGACGTATTGATCATAATGGTCATTATTATTTTGTGAAGAAGATCGATCTGAAGACCGACGGGCGGTCCGATCGGGAAATAGGATACTGCTCTCGCAGGGTAGCCCTGCGCTACTACTGTGTTAGTTCGGTTGTGATTTTGGAAATAGCAAAGTTCTTCTTCTCGCTTTCATGAGGTGAAAGCTTGTCTCATAGATTTCTATTTTGATTGAAACCGGGGAAAAGGATTTTCCCCATACGAACTTCCGAGTGGAAGCTCTTCGGACTTATTCCTGAAGTGTCAGCCCTTTGATGCGCTGCTTGATATCGTGCAGGCGCCACTCCTTGCCTTTTTCACGGGCGAAGAGAACATCTTTTTCCGGGCCTACTACATGCACCCTGACGATGGGAGCACCGTCACTCAAGAATTTCTGGACTTCCTCGCCGGCTATGCCAAAGCCCATGCGAACGATGCGCGAAGGTTTCTCGACGCCTTCAGTGGTGATGATGTATTTTTCAGCTTTCACAGATTGTCAGATAGGTTGCTTATAGAACAATTTGAAAAGTTGAATGCCCCATGAAAAGTTTCGGAGCCATTAGGCCTTTCCTCTGCCCTCGTACCATCCGGAGGCCGTATTTGTCCTGTGGTTGTAATACGGAGGTTGCTAACACTATTCGTATAACAGACAAATTGCCAGAAGTTGTTTGAACTTCCTAATACAAATATACGAAATTTTTTGCCGTTTGTCAAGAGGTAAATGAAAAAAAAATTCGAAATTGCCGATTCCGCGCTGTTTTCGGCAAATATTTTTTTACGATTTTTCATTTATTTATTATTTTGCAAAATTCTTAGTTTTTCTTAGGAGTTGGATTTAACCAAAACAGACATAAAAAAAATGGAGCTATGCCTGATTCCATATAATTACATGTGGTATACTGCTCAATCGATGAAATCGGCGAAAATAGGGAATTATCGATAATTCCGAATTTTTCGGGCATTTTCACATATATTTTTTGGTTTTGAAACTGATTGTTCGTATATTTGCTTTTGGGCAGATCGAGCTTTTCGTCTTTTTGCTTTTTTTGAGAATTAATTTAGTCTTCACACAAATGGATACAAACGAACCACCCATCACTTCGCCGACGACGACTATTGTGGAGCCGCGTCTGCGCCGCAGAGAAACTCAGGGCCAGCGTCTTCGCCGCATGCGCGATGAGCGCGGAATCAAGCAAGGATATATTTCACGCGTTGCCGATATTACGCAAGCGCATTTATCGCGCATCGAGAACGATGAATCTGGCGTGACGAAGAACACGCTGCGCAAGATCGCCGATGCGATGAACATTCCGTTCGAAGATCTCTATATGCCGAAGTCCGATCGCGATGAAGATGGGCCGCGCGTCCTGGATGTCGATGACGTCCTGAGCAGCGATGCAGCGCTCATCCGTTTCATCGGCGGCGAACGTCCGGACGATGCAACGATGCAATGGGTCAAGCGCACCCTCTCAGTCATGCGCTCCGAGATCAGAAGAAGAAGAGAGTATTAAAAAAGTCGCAACCTGCTGTCTGGATATCCTCACGTCTATCTTGGAAACAGATCAAGATTGGGCATCATGAAGTAAAGAATCATTTTCAATAAATGAGCTTTTGTTCAGACAGCACTGGTTGATATTAATGATGTAACAGTTGTTTCCCTTTGATGCGGGTTAGTTCTTCCTAACTAATTCTTCAACCTCCACTTGGAGGCTCTTCGCTATCCTTTCAAGTGAATCTGCACTGACGTTTACTCTACCCCTCTCAAGAGAACCGACAAAGTTCAGACTAAGTCTCGAGCGAACAGATAGCTTTTCCTGTGACCATCCTTTCAACTTCCGCAACCTCTTAATATTCGCTCCGATCACTTTTCTTAAAATCATACGCAAACTTATGTATCTTTGCTTCGAAGTCGTGACCATGATATGCTACTATATATATAGTGTATTCTAAATATGGTAATGTGTCATCTGTTTCAGGGGGTTAATGTACTTCGTTAGTAAGGCTTAACCTCACATTATCATTCATCCTCAATCATTAATTGCTTTATGAAAAATACTTATCGTTTCATCATTAGCATTTTCGCATCCAGGGTTGTAAGTGGTCGTTTTGCGATTCGCGGTGTAGGAATTCTTATCTCATTGCTTCTGGTTACAAAAACTATGAAAGCGCAATGTCCTACCGATATTTGGCCGACCACAGGTCCGTATGCCACTTGGACGGGCCCAGTAACAGCTAATATTTATTATATCTGTACAGGAGGAACTTGCACTGTAACTGCTACCTATTGTTACAGGATTGTGATCAATGGAGATGGGACGACAAACTATGAAACATACGTTACTCAGGTGACAAAGACCCCTGCTCCCGGGTATCCGACTGCGTGCGATTGTATTGACGGTGAGAATGAAATACAAGCTGGGATAATGGCTTCATTCAACGCTATTGGGAACGGGGCCCCAGCCTGTGGTTCGACTGATGTTCTAATCGGCAAAGCATACAGGTCGGCCTGCTGGCACAGAGTTTTTAATGGCTTCTCTTCGTGTAGTTCAGGCGATGGCGTCTATTGCGTTGAATCTTGCAAGTTGTGCTACTCGACTACTACGGGGACTCCTCCAGGATATATTTATAGCACCGACTGTTCCTACTCAACTGAAGGAGGAACTCCGGCATGTAGTTCTAATGGGACTGCGCCGTCGCCTTGGTTAACGACGGACTTTACATGCTACCAAATCCATTGTGGCAATCAATAGCAGATCATATTTATTCTATCCTGCTCTCGTACTTATGTTCTTGACATCAAGTACGAGAGCGCAGTTTTTCTGGCATGTTACCCATACTGATACTGACTGGAGATACCAATATGATTTTAGGGGGGTGTCATGTTCGGGAAATAGTTGCTCCGCTATTGGTTCGATTCGAGACAAGCTGACGAACAGATTGAACCTTGTATTATGGCATAGCACGGATAACGGAAATACATGGAGTATTCAGGATCCAGGGCTTCCATGGCAAATAGGCGACAATCAAAACCAATTCACAGCAGTTCAGCAGATTGACGAATTAAATGTTGTTGCAATTGGAGATTCGGGGCTCATCTTGCGAACCTTTGACGGCGGCATGCACTGGGAGAAACAAGATTGTCAAACTCACGCATTGCTCCATAGCATTCACTTTTCTGACTCACTAACCGGTATCATAGTTTCTGCCGACACTACCCATAATATTTTTACAACTGCCGACGGCGGAAGACACTGGGTTTCTGTGGCGTTCGGCAGCTTGAATCTATGGCAATCTTACTCGTATGGCGCGGGAAAGTTTAGGGTATTCAAAGGAGGCAACGGGCCAATTTACACAACGTACGATGACTGGCAAACCGTTGATTCATCGAAACCGGTTTTTGATACGCTAAATAGGACTCGATACGTTCTTAGTTCACTATGTAATTTTACAGGAGGCGACACGATACTGGCTTATGGGACAGACTATTCGAATCCC
>JAUZOQ010000118.1 GCA_030706385.1 Bacteroidota bacterium
CGTTTGATAAACTTCTGCTTGCTACTGGTGGTACAGTACGTACCTTAGACTACTCAGCAAAGGGTATTATCTATTACAGGACATTCGAAGATTATCGCAGGGTAAGGATGCTTACGGAAAAGAGGAATAATTTTCTGATTATAGGAGGCGGATTCATCGGTACGGAAGTAGCGGCAGCGCTCTCGATCAATGGCAAAAAAGTAACGATGCTCTTTCCGGAAGGAAGTATCGGCGAACGAAATTACCCGAAAGGGCTCAGCACATTCATTACAGAATACTACAAAGCTAAAGGAGTGACCGTGCTTGCCGGAGAGCAGGCTGCCGATATCACAGGCGATGATGGAGATTACACCGTACGAACAAAGAGTGGGAAAGAACTGCATTTCGAAGTGATCGTTGCAGGACTTGGGATTACTCCGAATACGAAACTTGCAGAGGCCGCGAAGCTGGTTACGGATAATGGCATAACGGTCGATGAGTATTGCACGACAAGCGATCCGAATATCTTTGCTGCCGGTGACGTAGCGAATTTTCATAATCCCGCACTCGGAAAACACATCCGTATCGAGCATGAAGATAATGCCAATGCGATGGGAATGTGTGCAGGAAAGAACATGACCGGTGCGGAGATTAAGTACGAGTATCTCCCATATTTTTACTCCGATCTCTTCGATCTCGGTTATGAAGCCATAGGCGAAATGGATTCTCGGCATGAGATCGTAGAAGATTGGAAAGAGGAGAATAAAGAAGGAGTCGTGTATTACTTAAGTGATCGCAGAGTCCGCGGTGTACTGCTATGGAATGTCTGGGAGCAGATTCCGAACGCACGAGCTCTGATTGCAGCGCCAGGTCCATTTACGAAAGATAATGTTCGAGGTGCGATAAAGATGTAAGCTGAAGAAATAATGGAAAAGCGGCCAATGGCCGCTTTTTTTTATCCGGGAGCACCGGTTTCGGTAAGAAGTCCTTATATTTGCCAAGCTGATCAGTTAGTCATTTCTATCATACTTCAATCCCTATGAAAGATACAAAGACTCCCGGAAAAGAGCAATTGGACGAGATGCTTGAAAAAGAGAAAGCATTACTACTTCAAAAGCGTAAGAAGATGTTTCCTGATTCCGATACCGCGAAAGCTCCCGAGCTTTTCGGTATTGCTCTTTCCGGAGGTGGTATACGATCGGCTACGATCAATCTGGGATTTCTTCATGTCTTGAATAAATGCGGATTGCTTCGTGCAGCCGATTATCTCTCCACCGTTTCGGGCGGAGGATATACCGGCGCCTATGTTCAGACCACATTAAAAAAGAACTCCGCTGTTGATCCTACTGGCTCCTACTCAGCCTTATTTCGTTCTGAAGATATCGATGAGATTCGCAACGGTGGAAATTATCTCACGCCGGGATTTGGAATTCGAAAGAAATTCAACACCGTCAAGCTTGCGGCAACCTACGTTACCGGATTCGTACTTAATTTAGTTTGGCTATCACTATTTGCTTACTCTGTTCTGCTCGTGCTTAAAATTGGGTTGTCTTGGTTTGTGCGTGAGCCTTTGCTCATCCTCTCCTCTGTTACGGTCATCGTGCTTTCGTATCATTTTCTTTTTCATCTCGCCAGGAATTGGAAAATATTCAAATTGCCGCTATGGTCTTCGAATATTCTGGGATCGATCGAGACGGTGCTATTTATCTTTTGGATCCTGTACTACTTGTATACGCTGAGTTCAGACACCTCGATGCTCCAGCCATTGCTGAATGTGGTAACACAACTCGCTGAAGTCTTTAATTTCTTTGGGTCAATTGCCACAGCGCTCGGATCTTTATCTTCAGCGTTCGCTCCTCCATATTCCGATCTCATACTTGCGATAGGGTTGCTGATCCTAACCGGTTTCTTTGCCAACCCGAATCTGCTCGGCTTTCATAGATTTTATCGGGATAAACTGGCAGCAGTCTATATGAAATCGGCAGGGAATGGAGATAAGGCGCTGAAAGTCAGAGAATTGGTCGATCATGAGGGAAAGATGAATTCACCGTATCCGCTCATCAATACGTGCCTGAATCTATTCGGAAAAAATGAAGATCAATACCGCGGCATGAAGACGGAGGATTATTTTCTTTTCTCTCCGCTCTATTCCGGTGCGAAGTTAACGGGATATGTCGATACGACCGATCGGCGATTCCGAAACATTACGGTTTCAACGGCAACTGCGATTTCCGGAGCGGCATTCAATTCCGTTATGGGCAGAAAGACGAATAAGATCGCCTCGTTTGCCCTCACTGTTCTCAATGCACGGACAGGATACTGGGCCTACAATCCCAAGAAAGAATATCGTGCAGGGCTATCACTCATCGATTGGTGGCCGGCCTACCATCTTCGAGAATTATTCGGCGATACGGATACCGATCGCCGGCGTGTTAATCTCTCCGATGGCGGACATATTGAGAATCTCGCAGTCTACGAACTACTTCGCCGCAGGTGCAAGCTCATTGTTGCCGTCGATGCATCTGCCGATCCGGGATTTAAGTTTGACGATCTGAATAATCTCGTGATACGCTCGAGCAATGAACTCGGTCTTTGCATCACGTTCAGACAGAAGCCGGAAGATTTGATCAAGCCCGATGCTTCGAATGGTTTTTCCGAATCACAATTTGTCATTGGCGATATTACGGCACTTCCCGGCAACGAAGAATGCGCATCCTATCATGGAATTCTCGTCTATGTTAAATCATCGATGCTGCCACAAAGGAGATGGATCGATAGGGAACAGACAACGAGAAAAGGAAAAGAGATGGAGAGCTATCTCTATAAGACCTACCATCCGAAATTTCCGCATGAATCGACGGCTGATCAATTCTTCGATTCCGATCAATGGAATGCCTACTACTATTTAGGAAAATTCATGGCAGCCTACGTGCTCGGAATCGAGTTGCCGGAGCACGACGATCTCAATGATGTCGAGCTTCCGATCAGTTTCACGGGAAGCTCAGCAGATGCGATTATCGAACAGCTCATGCGAACGGTGGAGAGAGCAAGACGCTAGAGTTAAGCTCCGCTTACTCGTATGCTGCGATTCCGGTGATCTCTTGACCGAGAACTAACGTGTGAATATCGTGCGTGCCTTCGTAGGTCTTGACCGATTCGAGATTAGCCATGTGGCGCATGATGGGATATTCACCGAGAATTCCATTCGCACCATGAATATCGCGAGCGACGCGTGCAATATCCAGGGCCATTGCAACATTATTTCGCTTCGCCATCGATACATGTGCCGGCTTCATCTTTCCTTCGTTCTTGAGTTGGCCCAGACGAAGGCAAAGTAATTGCGCTTTGGTGATCTCTGTCAGCATCTCCGCAAGTTTTGCTTGCACGAGCTGGAAGCTTGCGATCGGTTTGCCGAACTGTATCCGGCTCTTAGCATATTCGACGGAGCTTTCGTAACAGGCGATCGCAGCTCCGACTGCACCCCACGATATTCCGTACCGGGCCTGCGTAAGGCATCCTAGCGGGCCCTTTAATCCCTGCACGTTCGGCAGCATGTTCTCTTCTGGAACGAAGACATCCTGAAAAACAAGTTCGCTTGTCACACTTGCGCGAAGCGAATATTTACCTTTCATCTCCGGAGCAGTAAATCCCTTCATTCCTTTTTCGACAAGAAAACCTCTGATGGATTTCGAATCGTCGGAATCGACTTTTGCCCAGACAACGGCCACATCGCTGATCGTGCCGTTGGTGATCCACATTTTCGCGCCGTTGAGATTATATCCGCCGCTCACTTTTTTCGCCATCGTTACCATACCGCCCGGATCGGAGCCGTGATCGGGCTCGGTAAGTCCGAAGCATCCGACTGCGTTTCCTGAGGCAAGTCTCGGAAGCCACTTCATTCGTTGCTCTTCGTTGCCATAGGCAAAGATGGGATACATGACAAGCGAGCTTTGCACGCTGGAGAACGAACGGATCGATGAATCGCCGCGCTCAAGCTCCTGATTGATGAGGCCGTAGGCAATGCTATCGAGTCCGGCACAGCCATACTTCTCCGGAAGTGTGGGGCCGAGCAGGCCGAGTGCACCGATCTTCGGGATCAGCTCCATCGGAAAGGTCATTGCCTGATTATGCTCTTCGATGATGGGAAGAACTTCGCTGGTGACGAAATTGCGCACCGTATCGCGGATCATGCGCTGCTCTTCGGTGAGCAGACCTGTTATATCGTAAAAATCAGTCATAAAAAGGGTGAATTTTGTGGCAGGGATAACACAAAGAGCGGAATAATCGTCGCCACCGGCTCATCGCAAAGAAAGCTTCCGAAGAATTGTAACTTTCAGCGGCTTATTCGTTCTTGAAGAAAACTAACGGGGCGTCACTATGAAATTACGGAATTTGTGTTGCGCAGCCTTTCTCTGCGCTTTTGTTTCTTCGATCGCTATTCCTCTCCATAGCCAGGTAACTTCCGGAGTCAATTCCGACGGCCGCGATTTCTATATCGGGATGACATTACCAAGCTATAACAAAGTGGCCAATAACAGGCTTCACCCATTCTTCGGAGCATTCATCCTCGTATCGAGCTATACCGGTAATAACATCCGCGTATCGTACTTTGATAAGAAAACCGGCGTTGAGACTGCAGGGCAATCATTCCATATTCCCGAAAGGACTGGCATCTCCATTCCTCTTGATTCGGCTGCAATGTCCTTGAAGGATTCCGGTGATGAGGCTGAGTATGCATCGTGCCATATTACTGCCGATCAGCCGATCAACGTGCAGTTCTTCAGCACCGGCGCATGTTCGGGCGGAAGCTATCTTGCGTTGGCTACGCCGGCATTAGGAAAGAAATATGTTATTGCGAGTTATTTCGATAATGACGGAAAGCTCGGACTTCTAGGACAGCCCTATGGGCCAAGCATTCTTGAGAATTCCCATGGGTTCTTTGAGATAATTGCTGCCTTCGATAGTACCGTTGTTACAATTGTTCCAAACGCAACAACGATGGAAGGCCATCATGGCTACAGCAGCGGAGCATCGCACACGGCTCCGAACGAGCAACCATATACGATTCGATTACGGCGAGGGCAATGCTACTTAGTGAAATCCGGATCTAATTCTGAGGCAGATATTTCAGGCTCTATCGTCACATCGAATAAACCCGTTGCTGTCCTCGGAGGTCAGGAAAATGCAGCTCTGGGCGGAATGAGTAACAGATTTCTCGAAGGGCGTGACTACATGGTAGAACAGATGATTCCGGTCGATTTTTGGGACACGACAGGCTACGTCTCAATACCTCTCAAGGATTCTTATCCTGCCGATCCTTCCACATACGATGGTGTCGGAGAGAACTACCGCACGTACACCTGGGAGCGGTTCGGCTCGAATGTTCAATTTTATGATGGATGCCTTTCCGGACCGGTCGATATGCCCACTTCACGTCTTGGCTTTCCCGCTCAAGAGCGGCAGGGAGTTACGTGTCCCGTGGATTTTGAGTCTACGAACGGGAAGAAATTCAGTGTCATGATGTATGATCAGCGCAACGTCGCAACGAAAGATCCATATCCGGGCCCGAGTATGATGACAGTCGTTCCTATGTCCAGTTGGAAGACTTCCTATATGTGGTATGTTCCGGCGAATAAGTTCGAGGCGTTCCAGAATTACTACGTTAATATTCTCGCTCCTTCTTCAGACTTTGATGGAGGAGGCGGAGGGCTTCTTGCATCATACAATGGTGGTACGATCAAGCCGCTGAAGGACATACTAAGTTTAGAGCAGGAGTGGAAAACAATTCCGAATAATCCCGGTATTGCAGGGATTCGTTTCAGATTGTATCCTGGGAGCTATTACGTTAAGGGCCCACATCCATTCATCGTATATAATTTGGGTTTTCGAGCCCTTGATCCGGATTATGATCTCGGCGATATGGACGGTGACGACTTCTATTTCTCTTACGCAAATCCTGTTGGTGAGCAACTATCGAGTGGCGATCTGCCAAATTTCCCAGTGACGATCGATTCAATGTGTGGAAAATGGCATGTCTGCGTGCGCGATAATCGAAAGAATAGTCCGGGTATTCGAAGCGTTTCGATTCTCAACGATCCGATGGCTGTGCAGTTTTCTCCTGCAAAGGTATCCGTGAATTGCCGGTTTGACGATACGTTCGATCCGAATCATTTCGGCGAAGTAGAACTTCCGGGGCTCGATAGCGTCGTCTGCTTCGATGTCTTAGTGAATGTTCCATTCAGCGCTGCTTATGCAGCGATTCTGATCACCGATAATGCCGGAAACGAAGATGTCGTTGAATTGCATTATGCTCCGACGAACCTCTATCTCTCTCGCACACTACCGATCCATTTTGATGACCGAACGATTGGCTCTGATACGTGCATCTTCTTTACGATCAAAAACACAGGGCCAACACCGCAGATCATCGAAACGGCAAACCTCGGAGTGACAAAAGGCTTCAGCCTGGCATCAACTCAACCGACTCTGCCGGTTTCGCTTGCGCAAAATGATTCTGAGATAATGAAGATCTGTTACACTGCGACCGATACTGCAGTTGTTTCCGATACGCTTATGGTGACGATGGATTGCCTGACAATTCCTATCCAACTTCTCGGATCGGGTGCGACAGGCCTGATCTCAGCGCAAGATCTCGGATTCGGAAAACTCGATACGTCTCAAAGTGAAATCCTACCGCTAGCAATTAGCAACATCGGTAAACGCCCTTTTACCTTTACGACCAATTGGACGATTACCGGCTCAACGGCATTTAGTATTGATCCGCCTCCTTTTCCGGCCGTGCTTCAACCTAAAGGTCAGAAGACGATCACGGTTAAGTATTCACCAAAATCTGTTATAAAGGATACGGCACGAATTAATTGGACAACCGATATCGGCGCTCCCTATACGGAATCGGTTAAGAGCTACTCCATACTCACGGGTGAAGGTTTCTCAACACTTGCATCGGTGCCAGTCAACGCAGTAGATCCAACCATTTCTATTCGCCCCAATCCCGCTTCGGGAAGCAGCATTATACTCTCATTTGGTACAGCGCAAGAACTGAATACGACGCTCAGCATCTTCGATGTGCTCGGAAGGGAAGTCTCGAAAAGAAGCATTAGTCTTTCCGAAGGCAAAGCAGAAATCGAAATCCCGATTCGCAATTTACCGAACGGAATTTATTACGCACGGATTACCGTGAATCGAAAAATTCTTACCGAAAAGTTCGAAGTATTGAGATAAGTGGCATGATATCAATTCAGTAATGATACAACGAATCCTGCTCCGCGTAGCTTTTTGTCTACCCGTCATTCAGCTCATTTTCGTATGCTCATCAAGCAGTAGTTATGCTGCTGTTACCGATAGTGTAATGTGGACGAGGGCATCGGCGGAGGAAACTGTTGTTTGTGAGGATAGCGATATTGTACGTATCTATCTATTCTATAATTATTCTGCAAGTAGTCCGTTAACACGTCATGTAGAGAGGGTCTATCTATCCGGTCCGGATTCTGCTGAGTGGTATGGACGGAGCAATCAACTTGGATTGCTGCCTCTGCAAAACTTCGATCTGCATCAAGGAGATTCGATCTTTGTCGATCTGGTTTTCAAGCCGACTCTCAACAAACCTCCTCTACTCATGTTCGCGGATCGTTCTGTACAGCTTATCGCGAAGATCACTGATGAATCCGACCAGACCGTCGAACTGACCGGTCACGTCCTGCATGCGGCCGCTCTCGTTTCGCCCGATAGCGTTGATCTTGGAGATGTGCCGCTCGGCGTTGTTGTCTCCAGAGCCTTTCTGGTATGCGACACCGGCACGGCAGGTCTGATACTTGATAGCATCTATCCGATCAAGCCTCCACTGATCTCTGTCAGTGGAATTCAGCCCGATGACACCGTGCATCCCGGTCAGGCGAATTGCGTTCTTGTCAACGTTACATTGGAATTGTCGACAATTCAAGATACGTCATTTAAGCTTCACCTTGCTTTCCGAACTGATTGTGCCGGTAGCAAAGATGTGGTCTTCCATATTCGAAGCCTGAACAGCGATGTTGAACCTGCTACGATTCCAATGACATTTTCGCTTTTTCCTAATCCCGTCACAGGAGAAAGTGTTTTCATTAATGCAAATCGGGAGGCAGTCGGGGAGATGGCAGAAATTCGTATCTGTGATTTGCTCGGAAGGGAAGTATACTTTTCTCGAAGAGAAATGTCAGCCGATGCGATGAAAATCGAAACGCCGATTGGCAACGTGCCGAATGGAATTTATTACGCACGGATTGCCGTGGATGGAAAGATTGTTACGGAAAAATTCGAAGTCTTGCGATAGAGTACTCCGAATCGGAGATCAGCCTTCTCGCAACAGAAATTATTGTAACTATTTTCCTATCTGAATGCTTTGTCAAGCATCACTATAGGCACACATTATGAAAGCTCTTCCTCCATCCATGAAGATACTTTTCGTATTTTTTGTGGTCGTTGTTTTTGGTCTTGTTCCTCTTGATCTTCGAAGCCAGACCTCAGCCGGAGTTTCAAGCGATGGCCGCGATTTTTATCTCGGCTACATCCAACCGAGCTATGCTACCGTGGCAAATCCCTATGTATTGGCGTATTTCGGTTCATATGCTCTTGTTTCCAGCTATACTGATAATTCGATCACGGTTTCCTACTTTGATGATGCAACAGGGTACGAATTTCCTGCAGCATCGTATGTTATCGCAGCAAGAACATCTGTCGAAGTGCCGCTCTCAACGGTGCAGATGACGATGTCCGATCCTGGCGATCTGCCGCAATACCGAGCGTGCCATATCGTAAGCGACCATCCTGTGAATGTTCAGTTTTTTAGCAAGGGCGTCTGCTCGGGCGGAAGTTATCTGGCGCTTGCAACTCCTGC
>JAUZOQ010000119.1 GCA_030706385.1 Bacteroidota bacterium
ATCAGTGCAACTGCTGCTGAAAATCTCATTGCATATATAGAAAATTTCGAATCGTGCAGGCGCGGAGAACGAACGGTGAACTGGAGATTTCTATCGGATCTGGCGGCCAGCGGTCCTGCCTTGCAAAGCAAAATGAACGAGAATGCAGGCATCACGATCGAAACAATGCAAGGCGAGCAAGTTCACGGGAAGCTACTCTGGGCCGACGATAGCCTCGTCATACTGTGGCAAAGCTCGGATCAGTACAATTGGCGCACCGTGAATCTATCTGCACGAACGATTCCTTCTTCAGATATCAATAGTATGATCATCGAACAACGAAGTGCATTCTGGACGGGTGCCGGATACGGCGCTCTGATTGGAACTGCCTGGGGTGTTATCCTGGGTACGATGGTGGCGAATGGTTTTGAATATAACAGTTCTGAATCTCTGTTTGCCGTAGCCGTAATTGGCCTCTTCGGTGCAGCAACGACAGGGCTTGTCGGCGGAGTCATCGGCGGCATTCTGAGCAGTGATATCGATCGGTTGATAGCCGGCAATGCTCAGAAGTACGGGGCGGCTTTGCCGATACTCAAGGAAAATGCAATGATCTCCGAATACTCTCCGCCGGAGCTGAAAGAATTCGAAGCGCAATCGAAGACGATCGTACGAGAGAAATATTCGGCCAGAGTCGCAAAGGTTCAGGAAGAACAAATAGTTACGGCGGCCAATACGGTGTATCTGGAGTTCCTCGGTAACGGTCATCTTTTCTCACTCAATTATGAGCGCCGGATCTTTGAAGATTTTGCTCTACGGATCGGTTACGGAGATAATTATCTCGATTCACCATCCATCCCACTGATGGCCTATTACTTCTGGAATTTCGGTTCGAGCAATGTACAATTCGGTCTCGGAGTCGCAGTCACTCCTAACCTCGACGATAATCAGTATGTCTACCTGACCGGAAGTATCGGATACCGCTATCAACCCAAAAGCGGAGGATTCATCTTCGAAGGCGGATTCACTCCCATTTATGTTTTCTTCAGAGGCCTTAATCCCTGGTTCGGCCTCGGAGTAGGATATGCCTTCTAAACTTTGTAAGAAACCATGTGCCGGCGTTCGGGTAGTATGTAGAGACTGAGTATTCAGGCCTGTCTCCAGGCATTGGCCCGTCTATGCATATAGATTAGGAAATAGAGTGAAAATGTATTATGTTTGTATTGGTGGCTGGGACGAATCCTTCATCCGAAAGTAAACCGGAATTTCTGATCCGGAAGTGTTAGCAGAACGACCTCCGTCTTTGCCCTGATCTCAATGAAAAAGTTAGCAAAAATATCGGTGCCCAAGACTCTTCAGATCGTGATCACGTCCTTCGGGATTCCTCTCCTTCTATCCTCGGGGTCCGCGCAAACGGCGGATAGTTGTTCCGCGATGCATGGTTGGGTTGGGATAAAGCCTGCGACGAAGCAAGAGTACAAAATGCAATATGACACTCTCCACGATTTCATTATGTCTTGTGCGAAGGATTCAGATTCGTATGAAGCTTTTAGTGTGATGGACGGCGCTGTTGAAGAATATGCACCGAACGATACTACTCGATACGATACCTATCGGGAGTGGCTTATTTCTGTGCTTTATTTGAACCCTATTCAACCTGTTTATTTCTGCGCATGTTTGGAGTCAATTTCTGGCACTTATCAATATGGCAAGTATGCGATACCAAATGCACGATTGGCCGTTCTTACCTATCTCCGCAACATTACATCCTGCGATAATGCGGGCGTAGAACGAGACATTAAGAATTATATTGATTCACGTCACCAGACCTGGCTTCTGCATAAACAATTTGGAGATACCGCTGCCGAAGACACGGTCTTACCTCCGCTAGACTCAATTGGACTAGGGATTCTGTTGGATCATGAATCGGTCAGTTCGGGTAGTTCTATGTCTTCAGCGAAAAATCTTCATGCATTTGTTTTAACTCCAAACCCCTTCGTCAATGAAACAAACTTGCAGTTCACTCTCAGTAGGATGACATACATAACGATGGCAGTCTACGATGAGCTTGGCCGACTTGTATGGGGTGATGGCAAAGGATCGTCGTTTGAAGCGGGGACACATACGGTTACACTCGATGGCAAGAACCTTCCGCATGGTACGCTCTATGCGAGAATCTCAACAGGCTTTGGAGAGGTGAGAACGGTAAAGCTCATACATGAATAGAATAGCTAAAATATTTCTGATCTGTTGTGCAGTCTTGTGCTGCTCTTCATCTTTGGGTCTAAGCCAGACCGGGACTTCAGTATCTGCACCATTGATCGATAGCTGCAAATTGCTTTATAATATGGCAGACGCTTATGAGAGAAGTGACATGTACCAGGAAAGCTATGATACTTCGATAAAGTTTATCAAAACTTGTCCGAACTATTACCAATCGTGGAGAGCATTTTCTATAGCTTTCAATGGTCTCCTGGGGATTCGAGTGAATGATACTTCAAGATTCAGAATATTCAGATACTGGCTGATTTCAGTCCTTTTCTTAAATACCGAAGATCCATATTATTTCTGTGAAGATGTAGGGACAATTGCTGGGACGTATATCTATGCAGAGCATACGCGTTTTCCGAACGCACCTAGTTCGATCTATAGATGGATGCAAGCACACAGATTCTGCCTCGCAGCTTTTCCGTGGTTAACATGGGATAGCAATGCAATCGCTGCGAACCATACGGAATGGGTAGGCTCTGGCGATTCCTCAAAAGGAAAACCGTTCGATACAACCATGAACACGATGCACGAACTAGGTCTTGACTTTCTTGACTCTCTGAAATTAGATGCTCACCCATCCGGAGCACCCGCTTCAACTTATCTTTTAAGTCTCAGTGTGAACCCAAATCCATCTGAGAGCAAATTCACCGCGATATATTCATTAGCGAGACAGGGTTTTATCCATGCCTGTGTTTTTGACGTACTCGGTCGTGTTTTATGGGAGCGAAGAGGGGAATCCGAAGCCGCCGGAGATCACGAGCTGCCTCTTGATCTTCGAAGTTTTCCATCCGGCTCCTACTATCTCCGGCTTGAAGCAGGCATCGGAGATGTGAAAACGGTAAAACTCATACATGAATAGAATAGCTAAAATAATTCTCATTTGTTGCATAAAGCTTTTCTGCGCCGCTTCGGCATCTGCGCAGGACGGCGTTTTACAGGATACCTCCTCGTGCCAATGGCTGCGTCAATGGATACATGTAAATCCTAGAAATCAACAAGAAGCGATCCAAGCAAATGACACATTAAGGATGTATGTTGAAAAATGCGCCGCTAACGATGATCAATCTGCGCAGGCTTTTAGACCTCTGACCGCTGCTGTACAATTATATGCGCCGGCAGATACGACACGATATGATAGGTATCGGGATTGGTTGATAAAGGTGTTAGATTTAAACTCGAGTCAGGAATATTTCTGTGCGTGTGTGGGAGCCATTTCAGGCACATACCAATATGGGAAGTATTTCCCTTTGGGCTATTTGGCAGTATTGAATTACCTTCGAACAACACCGTGCGATGATCCCGGTCTCGAAAGAGAATTTACCAAGGACAGCACCTATTATTTTTCAAAAGGGTATGATCCTTCCCACTTACCTTGTCTTGACTCTCTGGGTTTAGGCTTTCTTGTGAAATCTGATGTAAAATCTCCTGTTTCGCAGTTGTCGAGCCAATATCTCGCGTCATTCACCTCAAGCCCTAATCCCTTCGTCAAAGAAACAACCTTGCAGTTCGCTCTGACTCGGATGACATACATAACGATCGTAGTATACGACGAACTTGGCAGACTTGTCTGGGGCGATGGCAAAGGATCGTCGTTTGAAGCAGGGACACATACGGTTACACTCGATGGCAAGAACCTTCCGCATGGTACGCTCTATGCAAGAATCTCAACAGGCTTTGGAGAGGTGAGGACGGTGAAGCTCCTGCATGAATAGAATAGGCAAACTTTTTCTGGTCTGTTGCACAGTACTATTTTGTACTGTCTCCGTGCATTCGCAAGGACTCGATTCTTGCTCATTATATCGTCAAAAGTTTTCCGGCATTCCGCAGAACATGGTCGAGTATAAAGAGCAATATGATACCTTGAAATTGTACATTGACCACTGTGCATACGAAATAAATTCGCGCAAAGCATTTTCTATCCTGGATAATGACGTTCAAGAATATGCGCCGAACGATACGACACGATTTGATGCCTATCGGGAATGGCTCATCTCTGTGCTCTATCTGAATAAGACGGACCCGTTCTACTTCTGCACGTGCTTAGAGTCGATTGCACATACCTATCAGTATGGGAAATTTGCAGTTCCGAATGCATGGTTTGCAGTAATGAAGTACGTGATCGATCATACTCCATGCGGTGACACAGCCTTGCGATCGTATTATATTCTTCAACTCGACGATCGTCACTCAAAGTGGCTAGAGGGTGATACGACGAAGCCTGAGGACACGACTCTTCCGTCGTTGGATAAAATCGGACTTGGATTCTTACTGAACTCCGATGTGCAATCTCCGTATTCGGAATTGTGGAGTCAGAATCTCGCGTCATTCACCTCAAGCCCAAACCCCTTCATGAAAGAAACTGCCTTGCAGTTTACTCTGAGTCGGATGACATACATAACGATTGCAGTCTACGATGAACTCGGCAGACTTGTCTGGGGTGATGGCAGAGGCGCATCCTTGGAAACTGGAATGCATACGATAGCAATCGATGGCAAAAACTTGCCGCATGGCACACTTTATGCGAGAATCTCAACAGGCTTTGGAGAGGTGAGGACGGTGAAGCTTGTGCATGAATAGAATAGCCAGAATATTTCTGATCTGTTGCTCAGTGCTTTTCTGTGCGAGGATTACGTTAGGGCAAGAATATATTCCACAGGAAGCAACAACTTGTGCATCGCTAAGGGCGTGGCTGCATTCAAATCCGCAAAATCAAGCTGAGGCGATAATGGTTCGTGATTCTCTTCGTTATTATATTCAGAGTTGTGCAGCTAGTGACAGTGATTCATATCTGGCATTTAACCCGCTTAGTTCGGCGGTATTTCTTTATGCGCCGAAAGATACAACTCGGTATGATTCTTATCGAGAGTGGCTCCTATCGGTTTTGTATCTCAATACAACGAACCCTTCATATTATTGCTCCTGTGTTTACGCAATTGCAGGAACATATCAATACGGTAAGTATGCACTCCCAAACGCTGGGCTGGCAGTAATCATGTATTTGCGCAGCATTAAAACATGTGACGATGCAGGATTGGAAAGGGAAATCAATAGCGACATAAACGCCAGGCATCAAAATTGGTTACAGAATAAACAATTTGGAGACACAACTGCTGAAGATACGGCCTTGCCCCCTCTCGACTCAATTGGATTGGGAATTCTATTAGGTCACGAATCTGTCGGTTCGACTATTCCCTTAGTTTCAGGTTGGAATCTCCACACCATTGTCTTTACTCCAAACCCTTTCGTGTACGAAACAACCTTGCACTTCACTTTGACTCGAATGACATACATAACGATCGCAGTCTTCGACGAACTCGGCAGAGTTGCCTGGGGAGACGGGAAAGGTTCATCGCTCGATGCTGGGACACATACCATTACGCTCGATGGCACGAACTTGCCGCACGGCACACTTTATGCGAGAATCTCAACAGGCTTTGGAGAGGTGAGGACGGTGAAGCTTGTGCATGACTGATTCTCACATCTACCCGGTATTCCCAATTTAAGGATTGCTTCGTCGTCGTTGGCGCGACTCCTCACAATGTCACGGCTGAATCCTTCGGAAACGCCACTTATCCCAAATTGAACTTCCTTTGCCGAAATGGGTTTATACTTGCTCGGTAATGGGATAACCTTTCATCGCTTTTAGAGTTGGAAGCGAAAATGCACGACCTTCGATCTACGCAAAGCACCGTTGTTGTGTGCTGCCTGGCATTCTTGCTGTGGGCAGGAGTTTCTCGTGCGCAGCAATCTAATGTTGTTCCCGCTTCCTTCAGCCTTCGGCAATCATCATTCATCGAGAATAAAGGCCAGTTGGCCGATCAGTTCGGCAAGTCCATGCCGGAAGTGCTCTACACCTATAATGCGAATGGCCTGCGCTGCTACTTGACTGAAAGTGGCATGAATTTTATTTTCAGCAAGTCAGTAAATCCTGCGAATTCATCATCCGATATCTCCGATCCCATTACTCGCAGACTTCGGTTACGGCAATCCGATACGCTTATCCTTCGCCGGCTCGATATGCGATTTGCCGGAGCGAATCCTCATCCACGGGTTGAAGCCATCGGAATGACGAACGGATATTTCAATTATTATCTTGCCAATTGCTCGCTCTGGGGAGTCCATGGTTATTCGAAGATCGTCTATCACGATCTTTATCCCAATATCGATCTCACTATCTACACAACGGAGACTTCCGTGAAGTATGATTTCATTGTTCATCCCGGAGGCGATCCGAATGTGATCGCAATGCAATACTCCGGAATGGATTCGATGAGCACTTCGGCCGATGGAAAATTCCGCGTCTTCACTCCGCTCGGAACGATGGAAGAGGATGCGCCCTACTCGTACCAATTAAATCAACTAGCGCATAACGTCTTACCGCAGAATGTTGCGCGCGAAGAAGTGCCATCGGGATTTGCGATCAGCGACGGTTCTCTGCGCTTTCGGATCGGAAGTTACGACAAGTCGCGCGATCTCGTCATTGATCCTGTCCGCAGAATGTGGGGCACATATTTCGGAGGAAATACGACGGACAACGCTCAATCTCCCGTAGTCGATAAAGGAAATAACATAATCTTTTGCGGCACAACGACAAGTAATTCAGCCATCGCTACTTCCGGTGCCGTGCAAACGGTATTCGGTGGAGGTCACGATGCCTATCTTGCAAAATTCACGACTGATGGAGCGTTGATATGGGCTACGTACTACGGTGGCTCATCGGATGAGTTCTGCGGCGGTGTGGCGCTCGATTCAAGCGATAACCTTATTCTCTACGGCGAAACCCATAGCGCTTCTGGAATTGCAACGGTCGGCTCTCACCAGACCGTTCGAGGCGGAAATATCGATGCCTTCCTCGCAAAATTCGATAACACCGGTGCGCGCCAGTGGGCTACGTACTTCGGCGGCGATGGTACCGAAGCCGTTGCAGGCAATAGAGGAGTTGCCGTCGATCATGGCGGGCACATCTATATAACGGGTTCGACTTCAAGCACTTCCAATCTTGCGACAGTCGGTGCGATGCAGACGACCTTAAACGGTAATGCTTTCGATAATTTTCTGGCACGATTCAACTCTACCGGTTCGCTCTTATGGGCTACATACTATGGCGGTGCGATGGATGAATACGGCCTCTGCCTTGCTGCAGAAAATACCGATCTTAATTTTTATGTCGGCGGCTATACGGCGTCAACAACAAATATCTCCACGACGACAGGTTTCCAGGCCAACTATGGCGGCGGTAATTACGACGGCTTCATTGCAAAGTTCAATTCGCAGTTCGGAGCGCAGATCTGGGCAAGCTATTGCGGCGGCCCGGGATTGGATTACGTAACCGGACTCTGTATCGATACTGCCGGCCAAATCTATGGATGCGGATATTCTTCAAGCGCTTCCAATATATCAACGCCAGGCACCTATCAACCCAATCATGCCGGGCCACTGAATGGATGGGATGCCTTCATCGTAAAACTCAATCCTGCAGGACAGCGCCAATGGGCAACGTACTATGGCGGTTCGAATTTCGATTACTTCGAAGATATTATTCCGAACGGAAAGAGTCTGCTGCTTGCAGGTGAGACCGTAAGCCCTGATGGAATTACGACAAGCGATGCCTATCAGCCAGGCCAAGGCGGCGGAGGATTCAGTGACGGCCTCCTGGCGAAATTCGATTTTAACGGCGCATTCCAATACGGCTCCTATTACGGCGGACCCGTAACAGACTATGGTTCGGGCTGTGTGTTCGATCGTCTCGATAAGATGATACTTACCGGACAATCGAGCAGCACGTCCGGGATTGCAAGTCCCGGTGCCTTCAAGACAACGGGAGTAGGCGGAACAAATGCCGATGGATATGTCGTGAAGTTTTGCGTTATTCCGACTCCTGTCCTGACCATTGCAAAAGATACGATCTGCAAAGACGGAGCCGATACGTTGTGGCTTGTTCCGAAATACGATCATACTTATTGGTATGACGGCAGTACGCCGCTTCCAAACCTGACCGATAAGTATATCTACGTTTTGCAATCACCACAAACTCCGGGATTACATTCGATCAGCGTGTTCGCTTCGAATGGCACGCCCTGCGAACTTGCAAGCGATACGGTTACCTATTTCGTCGATGCAGGACCGGTAGTCGATGCAGGAAAAGATACTGCAGTCTGCCCGGGAGATGGAGTAACATTGAACGGAAGTGTATCCGGCGGCATCGGCCCGTATGCTTCTACTGTATGGCTACCTGCGACTCGACTGAGCAATAACAAAATCTTAAATCCGAAAGCGACTCCGGCCGTGACGACGAAGTATCATCTCTATGTGACCGATGAAGTCGGCTGCACAGGAGAGGATTCGATGACCG
>JAUZOQ010000012.1 GCA_030706385.1 Bacteroidota bacterium
CAGAAACCCCGTTGCGATCATCACGAAGAACACGGTTTGCCTGCGGGATATCGATATATTGAGTGAAATGGCGAAACTCGACCTTGTAATGGTGAATTTTTCGATTACGACGCTTGACCTCCATTTATCAAGGATGTTGGAGCCGCGGACTGCGGCGCCGTATCGAAAGCTCGAGGCCATAAAGAAACTTGCAGAGGCTGGTATTGCGACCGGCGTTATGAATGCGCCCATCATACCTGGGCTCAATGACGAGGAAACTCCGAAGATCCTCGAAGCTTCTGCCAATGCGGGTGCCATCAGCGCAGGTTTCACTGTAGTCCGATTGAGCTACGGGAATAAGGATATATTTGCCGATTGGCTAAAACGGAATGTGCCAATGGAAGCTGATAAGGTACTGAAGCGTATCATGATGGTACGCGATGGAAAACTCAGCCAGTCCGATTTCGGAAAACGTATGAAGGGCGAAGGGGCTTATGCCGACTATATCAAGCAACAGTTCGGAGTCTATTGCCGCAAATACCATCTGAATGAGAGATCTGTAGGTTTGAGCACCGAGCATTTTACGCGGCCGGGGACGTTGTTTGGCTAAGAGAATGTTGTAACGTTTCCCATTCGAGATCGTATTATCATCTACTGAATATTAAGCTATGCAAACTCAAAAAGCAACATTTGGCGCAGGTTGTTTCTGGCAGGTGGAAGAAACCTTCCGAACTGCCCCCGGCGTGATCGCTACTGCCTGCGGATATCTCGGCGGGAATCTTGAGAATCCAACCTACCAGGATGTTTGTACGGATGAAACAGGTCATGCAGAAGTAGTCGAAGTGGAATATGATCCGAGTATTGTCAGCTACGACGAGTTGCTGGATATCTTTTGGAATAATCATAATCCGACAACGATTAACCGTCAAGGACCTGACATTGGTACACAATACCGTTCTGCCATATTCTTTCACTCGCCGGAGCAGGAAGCAATTGCACGTGCATCAAAATCAAAACTTGATGCCAGTGGGAAATTCAAAAAACCGATCGTTACCGAAATAACACAGGCCTCAACCTTCTGGCAGGCTGAAGAATATCATCAGAAATATTTGTATAAACGGGGAATAACGCATTGCCATGTCTAATGCGTAGTTGCTGTCAATTACGAATTTTACTTTTTACAACAAAGTATGCCAAATACAATGATTGACGAACTTTGTTATCCTATCGGAGGATTTACTCGCCCTGAGATCGTAACCCAGGCAGAATTCAGTGATTATGTAGATGAGATTGAGAAGTTGCCGTACGACCTACGGGAAAGTGTCGCGGGATTGAACGATGCGCAACTGGATACAAGGTATCGAGAGGGTGGATGGACGCTCAGGCAAGTCGTGCATCATTTGTTCGATAGTCATGTCAATAGTTATACACGACTCAAACTTGCTTTGACGGAAGATAATCCGACGATCAAGCCATACGACGAAGAAACCTGGGCTGAGCTTCACGACGCAAAGCATGCTCCTGTCGATTTGTCGCTCGGAATGCTCGATGCATTACACTCGCGATGGGCGATGACTCTTCGAAGCCTGACGCCTGAGCAGAGACAGCGGACATTCAGACATCCCGATTCCACACGGCCTTGGACTATAGATCAGAATACAGCGATGTACGCTTGGCATGGCAAGCATCACGTAGCGCATATAACTCAACTGCGTAAGAAGATGGGTTGGTGAATGTCGCCTATTTTGTAATGATCATCTTCTCCGAGAACGAGGTCGAAGGTGTGACCAGTTTGCAAATGTAGATCCCTCCTGGCAAGTCTCCGGCATCAAATGTTGCTGAATACTCTCCCCGTTCAACTGTACCACTAAACAGCGTTCTGACTTCTCTGCCTAATAGATCATAGATAGCGAGATGGATGAGAGTCCGATTGCTTGACGTGAACTGAATCGTTGACGAAGCGGTAAAAGGGTTCGGAAAATTCTGTTTCAGGGACAATGTTGGCGGCTGGGAGTTCGCACTCACGGCCGATTTCAGATCATCCGGAGTAAATTTGTAAGCCCGATAATTATAATGTCCGCCGGGAAGAAGCAGTTCAATCGCCGTCGACCCATCGGGCTTTACTTCTGTAACTGAAGTCTGGTCGCAGATTCCCCAGCCGATGAGAGTATTCCCATTTGGAAGTCGTTGCACGCTTCCCATAGCTCCAGCGAAAATATCAGGATCATGGCGATATTCCCAGACCTTTGTTGCAGTCTTCGCGACCTCATCGATAGAGTACTCAAGCGCTCGCGAATACGCAAAAGGAGGCTCTCGGAAATTTCCATTATCAAAAATAGTGATATTACCGTTCGCCAATCGCCGCATGTCATGCTGATGGAGGAAGGGGATAGTATCGTTCGTTGTGTGAAATTGATTATGCTTTCCGCCCCATCGCCAGATCATGCTTCCATCCTCTCGATTGATCTTCGTGATCTCATCAAGGCTGCGGCTCGAAAGAAGAAATGAGCCGTCACGATCAAGCTCAATCGCATTGCAATGTGCGGCATCGATTCTGCGTAAAGAAAAGTCCTGATAGGTTACATCGGTAATTGCGAAATGATCGTTTGTCCGCCAATCGAAAACGAGATTCTTATCCTTATCGAATTCCTCAATATCGTTATAGACTACAGTTGCTGTACTATCGCCGGACGAAATTACAGACCGCATATCAACGATGTCCGAATACACTCCAAGCAGTGCATAACCTCCATTGGGTAAAATACGAAGCTCATGCGAATCAGTCTCATATCCATTTGCAGCCTCGAAGCTATCGACAACTACATAGTTCGAGTCGAGCCCGTAGAATTTTTTAGCAGCCAGATCAAAGTACGTGAAAAGGCCATTTGGCTGCGGCCTAAAATCTAGCCCGCCCTGCCGTGTTTTGTGGTACGAGATAGCATGCCCGTATGAATCCAAGATCATTAGGTATGTCCCGAATTGATCGCTGGTGTATTTAAAATCTGATAGATAGATATTACCTTCGGCAGGCCCATTCAATTTTGTAACTGCGATAACCGGAAAATCGGAAGGGACTGAATCCACAGCACTGCTCGAAAGCCACGGTTCACCCCGAAGATGAGAGTCTTCCTTTTCCAAAAGAGAATAGGGAAGAATCTTCACCTTGGAGATCTGAAATGAGAATTTGTAAGGAACAGTAAATCCACCGTAGGCACATCGGATCGGGATCACCGATACTTGCACCTTTTCTCCTGCGGCAAAAATAATGTCCGGAGTAAAGATGATCGTTCTCTCATCGGTCGCAAGGATGAGTTTGCCCTTATGAGATCCACTTAGTGATCCCGTTACGGTTACAGCTGATATAGGCAGCAAATTCCTGGATATCGCCTGTGCATAGCGAATCCCAATTGTGGTTTTCGCAGATACTTGGGTTGCATTCGCCGAAGGATACGTGTAATTGACCTTAACTTGAGCATCGGCAGTCACGGTGGCGAGCAACATGAAGATAGGTATGATCAACGCTGCTATCGGAGCGTGCAGTACAACCTGTTTGGGGATTTGATATGCCCGCATACGCTATTTGGATAATATCATCATTCGGGTTAACGCTGTAGTTCCGTCTGTAATTTCATAGAAATAGATTCCGTTCGGAAGCTGGGCGGCATCAAATTTTGCAGAATAACTGCCGGCATCGACAATGCCGTTGAAGAGAGTCTTTACCTTGACTCCAAGTGCGTTAAACACTTCCAATGAAATAGGAGACCGTACTCCAATCGTGAAGTTGATCGTCGATGATCCCTTGAATGGGTTCGGGTAGTTCTGTTGAAGTTGGAGAGAAGGGGAAGGAGATGTTGCATCAACTCCTTCCCTCATACCTGCGATATCATTTTTCGTGTATTTGAAAGCCCGGTACGTATAAATGCCCGGATCAAATCTGATCTCTAGTGCTGTCGAGCCATCCGGTTTAACTTCAGTAACTGCAACGCTGTCGCAACTTCCCCAGCAGATGAAGGAGTTTCCACTTTTAAGCCGTTGCACATAACCCATGGCATTTCCGAATACTTCAGGATCATGGTGATATTCCCAAACCTGGGTTGCAGTTTTGGCTTTCTCATCAAGTTTATATTCCACAGCTCTTGAGAACGGCATTGCCGTATTGTGAAAATTGCCATTGTCAAACATGATAATATTTCCGTTCAGCAGTCTTCGTACGGCATGTTGATGAGAAAAAATGAGGGGATCGTCGACAAAGGTAAACTCATTATGCTTCCCGCCCCACCGCCAAACAATATTGCCAGTTTCTCGATCGATTTTTGTAACTTCATCCAGGCTACGGGAAGATAGAAGAAAAGTACTATCATTATCGAGTTCGAGGGAGTTGCAATGTGTCAGATCCAGGAATGGCTGTGCGAAATTTTCGTGGGTCGGATCAGCGTAGCTGAAATGATCCCTGGATCGCCACTCAAAGATGAGGTTTTTCGCGGCATCAAACTCTTGAATGATTCCTTCTGCAACAGTGACGCTCGTATCTCCGTCACTTACATATTTGCTCATGTTAACCATTTCATCGACTTGTGCAAGCAGGGCATAGCCTCCATCGGGCAAGAAGATCAATTCATGGCTATCTGTGCTGTATCCATTGGCCGCTTCAAAGCTATCGACGACTATAAAATTCGAATCGAGTCCGTAAAACTTAAATTTGCTTGGATCTGCATCGAAATAGGTATACATCCCATTGGGCTGGGGCTTAAAATCTTGGGCAAAAGCCGGCCACGTACTATGCTGAAAGAGGATATTGCCAGTATTATCCATTACGATCAAATAGGTACCACTATCATTACGGGTAAACTTGAAGTTATCCATGTAGATATTCCCCGGTGCAGGACTATTGCTCTTCAGTATTCGAATTGTTGGAAAATCATCAGGCAAGGATTCAGGGCTGGATTCATTTGATGGAAAAAATGGAGGCTGCAGATCAGGTGTGGATGGCGCTGGATTGGTCGGTGCAGGATGGACGAGAGTGCTAGGACGAATCCTTGTTTTCGAGACCTCAAATCCGAAGCTGAACGGGATAGTGCCTTCTCCGTTGACGCAAGTTAGAGATGAAGTACTTACCTGCACCTTCTCACCTGCGAAGAAATTCTGATCGGGAGTAAAAATCACCGTTCTCCCATCCAATGCGAGCGTTAACTTGCCTGAGTGAATGCCACTTGAATTTCCTGAAACGACAAAATATTTGGTTTGAAGAGACGATTTGAGAATGGCTCCGGCGTATCGCACCCCAATTGTTGTTTTCGCGGAGACTTGCGACGCATTGGCCGATGGGTAGGTGTAGCAAACTCCAACTGAATTTTTTGCGGTTTGTGCGTCGATCCAATTTGGGTTGATAGCGCATAGTAATATCCAATAAATCAGTAGTCGGGGAGAGGAATAAAATGATATCTGTTTCATAGTGGTGTGGTACGATGAAAGCATCAAATTGTCAAGTAGATCCAACACTATCTATACAATCCATACTCACTTCTCATTCCGCAAATTAGGTGCAGTTTGTATCAGTAATGAGTAGGGACGCAATAAATAGTTTAATAATGCATGGAGAGTACTTTGGCCGGTAAATTGTTTCAGGCAATATAAAAAGGAACGCGCTCCAAAGAGCGCGTTCTAATCATGCATCATCCTTCTTCTGTATAACAGAAGACCAAACTCTTATTGCATCCCAGCCTTCACTAGCGATTTGGCCACTGATATCGTTGTTACGGCAAAATCCTTATCCATCTGCACAGTCTTCGAGGTTGAAGGAGTCTCGATCAACTCATCCTTTGTCAGGATATCATCACCTTCGAGATGAACCCAGTATTTCTTATTTGCCTGCAGCACTACAAGGTACGCACCGCTTTCGCTGTTGGACTTGCTATTGGTGATCTCCAGTGCCCTGTCACCTGCCGCACGTACGCTGACCTTGACAGAGTGTGCTTTTCCTTTATCGGTGCGAACGGTGCCTCTGAGGAGTACAACTGCCTTTGAAAATTGGGCATCAGCTTGTCTTGTACCGGTAAGGTTGATTATCAACCCCATTACCACGATCGCTGCTATTTTTGTGATTTTGCTAGTCATTTGTATAGTTTTCAGCACAATTCTAATGGTTATGATAGTAACTATGCAAAAAATCGTGCCAAACTATACTAGGTTTAGAAGAAAAAGAATGGATTATAGGAAAAAAGCGCAAAATGTTGTCAATTTGCGCCCATTCAAACAAAACCGGACAGAGAATGCGGTAGAAAGCTAATTAATGCCCTTCGGGGGGACTTCGCCGGTAAAAATGACATTCCCGCGATTATTGCCCCCTCCATTGCCGCTCTCAATTGAGATGGAGAAGGAGTCGGCGGTCTTGAGCTTGGTTGGAAATGTTAGAATTGGCGAATTCTTCTTCGAATCGACCCGGAAATTGCCAATGGCAATTGGAGCTTTGCCTCCAACAGTAGCCCATAGCGTATAGGTCTTATTTGCATCCAAAGCCTTGAGGTTTTCACGAAGGAGGGCTATCATCCTCTGCTTTGGGCTGAAGAAAAGATGTTGCCGAGCAGTGCCAAGCGGTGAACTTGCCAAAGTAACAAGTCTCGAATCATTTTCACTGAACATCGCAAAGAAGTGGCTTAGCGCTTGATCGACGCCTGGTCCTGTTTCAGCAGTACTATGAAGCGAATCGTTCTCCATTTTTGTGCTCGTTCCTGCATTTTCCTGGCGAAGCGAATCTGTCTGCTTAAGTAACGCTCGCATCAAATCGTTGCTTCGATCAAGTTTTGCAGATTTTGAAACGTTCAGTGCGAGCAACAAACAGAGAAGAAGTCCGGAAAAAATACTTGTACCGATGAAGATGCGTGTTCGCTTTTTCAGCATAGCCGCTTCCGGAGAGGGCTGGCGTACAGCCTCTTCCTGGTAGGGGTGGGTTGCGTGGAGTTTTTCGACACGAGAAAGGAGTTCAGCCTTGATGGATTGTGGTGGTTCAAACTGTGGGGCGGCGAGGGCAAGCGCTGCGGAAGCCTCGAGCATTTGTTCAAGAGTTGCAGCTAAAACAGGATCGCCTGATTCGACCAATGCTTCGAATTCGCGCAAGCCTGCCTCGTCATCGTTCAAGGCGCCGAGAACATAAGCCGAGCTAAGGTCCTCGACGAGTTCGCGGGGCGTATCGGTAATATTTTGATCGTCTAACATGAACTAAGAATGATTCGTATGATACAACAGATGAACTAAGATTATTCGCCTATTTCTTTCAAGACTACGTCGGTTGCGACTCACGAAGAAGCGAAACCAATTTCATCATCCCTTTTCTCATTCGGGTCTTTATGGTTCCCAGAGGTTCACCGAGCATTTCGGCGATTTCCGACTGAGAATATCCTTCGTAGTACGAAAGATAAAGCGCTTTGCGTTGCTGCTCGGGTATCTGCTCCAAGGCACTCAATACATGACGTCTCTCATCGTTATCCATTGCTTCACGTAATGGAGTATGATGATCGATCGTTGCCTCGTGAGAAATATCTCCAATATCCTGCTTTGCTTCTTGTGCCGATTTTTTGTATCTGCGAGAGCGAAGAGTATTAATGGACTTGTTGTGGGCAAGCGTAACGAGCCAAGTAACGAAACTTCCGCGTTCGTTATCGAAGAGCCCGGCTTTATTCCAGACCTGAAGGAACACGTCTTGCTGTAATTCCTTGGCTTCTTCTTCATTTCGGACAATGCGGAGGGTTAGCGAATAGATTAGCCTTCCGTATTTATCGTAGAGCAACGCAAGCGATTTCTGGTCCCCTTGCGAAATTAGGGCTAAGAGCTCTAAATCCTCACGATTCGATTTCTCCTTATCTATACGCATTTTAGGCACCGAGCGGATTTCCCCGTTATTAAGCACGGCGTCTGTCGGTGGCGAATTTTTCAATTTTTCTGACGTGCTTTGCACTCTGATCTAAATAGTTAGAGAAAATGGTTGGATTTCGAACATAGCATTCCGTGCTTCTGTCTCAAAACCGTTCAAAAACCAGCAAGCGAAGGGAATTTTGTGGGGAACTTGAATATAAATTCATTTTCGGCAATTATAATTCCACTCGTTCACTACGAGACGATACAAAAGGTGTTCCATAACTTCAAATTCTTGCTCAGAAGCGGAGCATACCATACCTCTATAGGATACTATTTGGAAGTACCGCTGCTTATAAGAACATGATGACTAGTATGAGACTGGCGATCTATTCGATTTTTTCGGTCTGCTTTTTTCTTCTATTCCATTCGAAAACCAGCCCGATCGCCAAGCCGAGTAGGGCAAGTATATTTGTTGACAGTGAGATTAGTTTGCCAGTTGCGTAACGAGTATCCTTGTAGCGCAGAGTGAGAGTATGAGTCCCGGATGGAATCATAATTGCGCGAAACGCATAATTAGCCTTATATATCGGAGTTTCGGATTTGTCGTCAATTGAGGCTTTCCAATCGGGGTACCATGTATCCGAAATAAATAGCAGCCGGTCTCCGCTTGTAGTTGTTTTGATCTCGATCAGTTCATTTTCATATTTCGCTACAGTCACTTTCTCAAGAGAGTCATTAACTGGACCGGATGCCAATGCTCCGAGACCTTCCGGTTGTTTTTCGAAGAAAACTTCGTCGCGGGGATTAAATTTGCCATCGCGCATGGCCTGGAGGATCTCCAGCGGTGGCTTCACTTCGAAGCGATTCACAAAGAATGCGCGGGGAAGTACTTGCGTGTTTTGCCATACGACAGTCTGCGAGGGCTTTCCATCTCTACCCTGCACTTTTTCTTTTGAGATATAGGCCGGTGTTAAACGCCCGGGAACAGTATCGACAGCTCCATTTGCAATGATATATTTTGTATTGAGCAACGTCCACATGAAAGGATTAAAGATCACCTGGCCTTGCTCATTGCCAGTTACATCGACAACATCCTGGTATTCACGCATCTTGGCAGCGCTATAGCCAGCAATTGTTTGCAGCCCCCAGGCAACGGGAGTATTGGATGTTGATTCGTTAAGATCGAGAATGCGGAATAACGATTTATCTTGTTTTATGAAATCCACATAATCATGAGTGCTGAGATTTTGATCATACTCGGTTTTTGTAACGATCTCCATAGGACGAGAACTTACACGCCAAAGGTCGGCTGCAGAAGCAATGAAAACTACAGAGACTGCAATAATCGCTGTCATTCCGCCTTTGCCTTTTTGGAAGAGCCATAGGACAACTAAAGATGCCAGGGCAAAAAACGAACAAAGCCTTGCATCAGTGACGGCCGTCTTTGTGACGAGATCCGCTAGAAAAGGATATTGCGAAGCCGGCTTGCCGCTAGTCGCGATTCCAGATCTAAGAGAACTCTCAATCGCGCCGCCGCCAACAAGAGAAATAACGAAAACAGCTGCAGCAGCATACATCGCATACGTAGTGATATTCAGGAGACGAGTTTTCAATTGCTTATCATCAGACCGGACAATCTTGAGTATCCTGTCAAGACCCAACGCAGCGAGAATTGGAAAACACATTTGCATCAGCACCAGGGACATCATTGGTGCTCGAAATTTATTGAACACCGGAAAATATTCGAACATCGGTTTATAGATGATCGACCAGTTGTCACCGAATGAAAGCAGCAAGGCAAAAAGGCTGATGATCGCAAGCGGAGGAACGAGAGGGTCCCGTTTCCACAAAGCAAAAATAGCGATCAGAGCGAGAAAGAATACAACAATGCCGGTATAGTTTGCAGCATCAGTTGTTGTTGCTTGTCCCCAATAGCCCGGCACGCGCTGACCGGGTTGTACTTCAGGCCCGTCATAAGGAAGCTTCCCGAATCCATACCACCCGGGGACAAGGAATGTGATCATTTCAGCAGGCGAGAACGAATATTGAGTAGCGTAATTCCAATCTAGTCCTCCTGATTTTGTGGCGCCGGTTGAAGCGTTCGCCTTTGGTTTTTCACCGCTCACGGTTGCCTGATCAACCAGAGGCGATGCCCCGCGAATCGAGTATTCGTCGTAGCCCAAGGTTGCCATATACCGGTCTGCAGACATCGCGAATGCAGCACCAACCATGAGAAGGGTGATTATTCCCGTTCGAGCAACAGGAATAATATTTCTTTTCTTAATGATATCCGAAATTAACCATGTGAGAAAATAGATCAGGATCGCGAGAAATTGGTAGAATACCATTTGCGGATGCGTCGAATCAAGAAGGAAGTGAATGGCAACTGCAAGGACTGAAATCCAAAGAAGCAACTGCTTCCAATTCATTTTTTCCTCCCGCATTTTTTCAATGCAGAGGAGGATGTAAGGAAAACACATGACGGCAAAGATCTTTGTGTTATGACCGATCATCACATAGGTCACGATCCACGTGCTGAACATGCCGCTGAATGCACCGAATAATGCAACCAGGTGTGAAGTTTTCCTGCACATTCGTAGGAGAAGATAGATACCGAGACCAAAGATGAAGTAACGCCAAATGTGGATCATCGCTTCGTTACCTCCGAATATCGCAACGGGGATATTGCAGATGAAGTCGAAGGCTTCATGAGCCAGATCGTACGTTCGGGCTCCGGTGGACATCAAAGCCGCAAAGCTTGGCATGCCGCAAAAAATATTCGGAATCCATTGCGGGACACTTTGTCCTGCAGCTTGAGCAGCATTTATGTAGGGTACGATACTCTCACTAGCGATATTATCACCGGCATTGAAGGCCTTGTTCGTTCCAAGAACGCCATTGAAGAATACGAGCAAAGCAATAAAGATCGCGAGAATCGAGAGTGGACCGCGTGCTTTTTCGGGAATCATCGAGCCCTTTGACGAAGAGGATAATTTGCGCACATCATCGATCGATTTCTGCTGCTTATTCTTAACTGCGGGTTTTTGCTGAGCCATTGTAAAATGAGTATTCAAAAGTAATAGCTCCAAAAATACGGTGAGAAAGGTGTTTCGTTTCTTAATCTCTAATCCGGATTGAATGAACAGTATGGCCCGCGGGCTGATTAACACGTGCATATCGAGAACCACCTTTTTAGATTCTTATGGCTTTCGTCGATTAAGTGATCTGCTCGTTCCAGGCGAAGGGGTACTGAAACCCGACTTAGGCTGCAGTCGTTAGAGGAATTGCTAAAATTATCACGTTGTTTTTCATGAAGTGTCTATTTCAAGCCACGCTCGCCAGTTTGCTGGCATTATGCATATCCGTCCCAGTATTTGGTCAGGGATTTGAAGGAATCCTAAAAATGGAGATTAGCTCCGTCAAAACTGGTGATAGGAAAATGGAAATGACCATCTACTCCAAGGATACTAAGACGATGACGGAAATGGAGAGTCCGCAGGGCAAAATCAAGATATACGCTGATTTAGCCGCGGATAAGTCAACTATGGTAATGGAATCGATGAAAACTGGGATGGAGCTAGACCTAAAGAAAGCCAGAGAAATGCTCAAAACGGCCACGGATTCTGCCGTTCCAAGTGTCGAAGAGACATCGGTGACTAAAGTTGTGAACGGGCATAACTGTAAACTGTATCATGTCATCAGCCGCAAAGGTGATACAAGTAATTGGTGGATGACGAAGGACGTTCCGAGTTCAGTTCTGGGCGCTTTAAAAAATGCTTACCACAATGGTGGGAGTCTGCGAAGCCAGAGACGTGGTCCTGGTTCTGCAGCGGTAGAGGAAATGTTTAAGAAGGGATTAGTACCCATGCAGGTGGAGTCTTTGAAAGACGGTAAACCCGAATCTACGATCAGCTTTGTTTCCTATGAGCAAAAACATCTCGATGATTCGATCTTCAAGATTGGCGATGATATTAAGATTCGGCCCATGCCAGCTGGGTTTGGCGGCGGAGGGCAGTGAAAGACAGAAAGGTTGAATATTGATTTTGATGTATTCCCAGGGCATTTAGCTCAGCTGGTCTAGAGCGATCGCCTCACACGCGATAGGTCACAGGTTCAAATCCTGTAATGCCCACGAAGCAGGTACGAGGCAGCAAGGATTGGATGCCAGGTCCGATTTCCTTAGGGCCTTTAACCTGATACTCACTCGAGATCATGCCTGGCCAAATACAAAAAAGAACTATGGCACTACAAGTCAAAACATTCCATATTACCGATGAAGCAGGCGAAGCGGCCGTCGGAGCATTCCTGCAAGGTAAACGTGTTCATCATTGGCAATCTGCATACTCCGCCGATCCTTCCGGCTGGAATTTGCTCATTGCATATGAAGAGGATCGTCGGCACTTCGACCGAGACGAAAGAGACCGTGGACGTGACCGGGAACGAAGGGAGCCTCGTATTTCTCAACCGAGGACGGAACCTCGGAAGCCTGAACGAATTGAACATGTTCCTGAGCTGCCACCGGAAGATATGCCCCTTTATGAGAATATTCGCAAATGGCGGAATACTGTTGCCCGAGAAGAAAAGATCAAGCCATACATTCTTTTTAATAATAAACAACTTGAAGATCTCGTTAAAGCAAAACCCAAAGATGCAGATTCTCTGAAAGCCATTACTTCCGACATTACACCGGAGCATTTCGAGAAGTACGGTAATGAGTTGCTCGGCCTGGTAAGTGGTGGTGCTGTTACGGCCGATTGAAAAGAAATAAAAGGTCAGATCTTTTCAAGGATCTGACCTTTCGATTGTTGTCCTTTTGTCATACGATCCCGGAGGAGGTTCCGGGCGTGCGTGAGGTAGGTGAGAAATAGTTGTGTCAATTCATACTTTCATTTCACAGATGCAAAATTACTTGTCTGGTATTACGGTACTGTTTCGTTCTCGTGAAGTTTGAATCATTAATCGAATATCGATCGAGAACGAGGAGGTATTCTAAAGCTATAGGAATGGAAGTTTACTCTTTTATTGATGATTTTTTTTCACATGATGTCTCAGGGAACCTCAAAGAGCCTGACTTGGTACGTCAAGTCCTTGCAGGCTTAGCACCCGATTCTGCAATGTTCTACGAGATCACGTTCCACGGTGCATTCGCCAAGCGTATGTTTGATGTCATGAGACGCGAGGGACCCAATACAATAGGATTCGAAAGGATGCAACAAAGCTTTACCGAATCCGTACAAAAAGTACGAACGATTCTTGAGCAGATGGAGGCTGAGAATCTAGTTAAGAGTGAAGGGCTCACCTCAGCCACACCGGAGGCGAGAGCGAAACTTTCCCGCTTTATCGAGGATCTTTCATTGTTAAAAAATTGGCTCACAAGCCGCGAAAACCGGTGATCTCAAAAGGAGAACATATTCTTTACCACGAGAAAATACGCATTCCTGCGACACTGGAAGAACTGCATCATGTTTATTCATGGGCTGAAGCGCATTTGAGACAGAGTGGAATTGCAGAGTCAAAACGGTTCGATATCATGCTTGCTCTCAGCGAGGCAGTAACGAACGCGATACGCCATGGTTGTCATGGCTCGCACGGAGATTTTGTCGATATCGAAGTCACGATCACCGATCACGCCGTCAACATTCGCGTCCATGATTGCGGCACCGGATTCGAGCCGGAGAAATTGCCGGATCCTACGACAGACGAAAATATTTATGTTCCCAGCGGTCGAGGCGTCTTTCTGATTAAGAGTCTGGCTGATGACGTTCGTTTCGATTTCAGCGATAATGGAACAACCGTCAGCGTAAAGTTCGCACTTTAGAATTCATGAGATGCTCTCCAAAAAGCAAATCCTGCTGTTCGCCCTATCGATCGTCTTTGCAGTAGGGGCCATACTCTTTATTTCTCAGCGTAAAAAAGAGAAGATCGTTATCTGCAAACTTACTATCGATCCATTTTACGAAATGCAGAGTGGTTCAAGGAGTGTCGAAGTGAGCCTTTCAAATTCCTCAAATCCGGAGGGGAATGTCCAATCCAAATTTCTCGATTCCAACCTAACTGCTACATTCACTGACCTCACCGATACAAGCGTTGGTGTATCCTTCCGATTTCATAAGTATTTTTTGCGGCTACGCGGTGGAACAACGGATTTCGATACTATCCAAAAAGTGACGATCCATGATTCTCTCACCATTGTCGAACTTGCCTATCCTTTTCTTTCAGAGTTCCGATGCCCGAAATGTCGGCGTTACGATCAGGTAATTCCCATTAAGACGGGAATAGGAGTACCCTCAAGGATCGGTTCCAAAATCGTCGGAGTAGATTATGTAGATGGAGGTTGCACGGCATCACGTCGTTGGTACTGCAAACGGGATAGTACGGAATTCTGAAGGCTAGCGTAAGGCACCTTCAAGCGCAGTCCGAGCGTCGGTCTTTTCATCACGGTATTTGATGATGACCGGAGTATAAAGTGAAAGTCCTTCCGTTTGTGCGAAATCGGATTTATTTCCAACCGATCTAGAACCTGCTACAATAACTGCACCTTCTGGAATGACGAGCGGCTCATTTTCGCTGGAGCGGCGGATGATCTTCGAGTTAACCAGGTCATACACCGGTGTTGAGCCGGTAAGGATCACGCCTGAAGCCAGCACCGCACGTTTCTTAACAATGCATCCTTCATATACTCCGCAATTTCCTCCAATAAGAACATCATCTTCAATTATAACAGGCATCGCACCCGCAGGCTCAAGCACTCCGCCAATCTGTGCCGCAGCCGAGAGATGCACTCGTTCGCCAAGCTGAGCACAGCTTCCGACAAGGGCATGGGAATCTACTAGTGAACCAGTGCCAACGTATGCTCCAATATTGATGTATGCAGGTGGCATCACGATTACTCCCGGAGCAATAAAGGCGCCGTCCCGAATCGTCGAGCCCCCTGGTACGACACGCACATTTTCTTTTTCGAGGAAGTGACGAACGGGAAGTGTATCCTTATCAGAGAAGAACCAAGGCGACGGAGTTTCAAGCATTGCCAGTCGGCCAAGTTTAAATCCAAGAAGGATTCCTTGTTTTACCCAGGTATTAACTTTCCAACCATTCGTTGAAGAGCTATCAGGTTCGGCCGAACGAACTGAGCCTGTGTTAAGAGCTTTCCGGAGTTCCGAAAATGCATTCAGAGCTTCCTCGCGATGTGAGGCAAGTTCATCGGCGGAAAGAGTCAACAAAGAAGCGAAACGATCATGAAGGCTCATAGCGGTTCTGAATGAAAAACCCTCCCCGGATAGTCAGAGAGGGTTATTAAGAAAAAATTGGATCAAAAATTATTTCAACTTAAAACTCGTGGCCGCTTTCTCGAAGGCGGGGCGGAACGAACTTTCCAGTTCTTTTGGCCAATTGATCGTTATGCGATATGCATTGGCTCCCTTAACAACGAGGTATGCGCGAGAACCGTAACCGCTCGCTGCAGAATAGTTGATCACTTTTGCAGGCTCACCGCCGATTGTTGTTCCGGAAGCCGAGCCGCCTAAGGCTTTTGCAGCAGCGGCCGTGTAGGCGTCAAGAGATGCATTATTCGATGGGGTAACATCGACAATGATCGTTGCACCCTTCCATTCGCCTTCAAACTTCACACCCTTGCCGGTTGTCTGAATATTGAAGTTATCGGGATAAGATATAGAAAATCCGGCCCCGCTATAACTCGTGAAATTCTCAGAGGGCTTCGTTTCCTCCTTGAGTTTTGCCATGGTAGCACTATCCATCTTGCCCGTAATCTTCAGGACATATCCAAGGGTAAGTGATTTTTCTGCAAGATCGAAAACGGATTTGTATTTATCCATTCGCTTTTGCCCGAATGTGGAGGCTTCGAAATATGTAACAACAGAATCCTTATTACCATAGATACGATAACCCATGTAGGCATCATCGCCAGCACCTGCGCTGAACGAAATTTTCAAGGCAGGGAGGTTCTCCAGCGTAGCAGGTTCCGGTCCCTTGAATGTAATGCCCTCGAAGCTTTTCTTGAAGTCTTCAATCGCCTGCTCTTTGGTATATCCATCACGCACTCCGACCTCGATCTTTGCACCATAATCTCCTTCGGTAAATTTCTGGAAGCGGACTTCAGAACCTTGGGAAGAGTAGTACGCCGTTGTTGCACCCGGAACGGATTCTACAACCCAGGATTTCGGAGCCTTGAAACTGAATTTATAAACTTGATCTCTGAAAACTGTGGTCTCCCCTGGTTGAACAGGTGTCATGTCTTCGGATTTCTTGCCGCAGCCGATTGCGAGGACCGACGTTAATGCTATGATATATATATAGATAGAAGTTCTTTTCATTGGTATTGATTGGTTGAGATGCAAAAGCCCGTCCTGCAAAGTTACAGAATTTTTTCGTTACTTTTTATTCACTGCCATTTTGAAACCGTTTTTCCCTCAAAACGTTTAATAGATTGTTAAATAAATCTCAATTACGCATGAAAAAAGTATACGCCCTCTTCGCTGCCATCCTCATTATTGCCTCGACGACTACGAGCTTTGCCGAAGTGCACTTCAAGAACATTACCTATGCCGATGCCCTTAAGCAAGCTGCTAAGGAAAAGAAAATTGTAATGATCGATTTCTATACTGATTGGTGCGGTTGGTGCAAAAGGCTTGATCGCGACACCTATTCCAGTGATGAACTCGGGAAATACGCAGACGACAATGTGATTGCAATTAAGATCAATGCCGATGATAAAGGAGGAGTTGGTTCCGCTTTTTCGAACAAACTCGGAATCTCCGGTTTTCCTACTATCGTCTTCTTTGATGCCGATGGAAAAGAGCTGCATCGCGTAGTCGGTTACAAACCGGCGCCGGGTTTCATGCAGGAAATGATAAAAGCAGTTGATAAGAACGCGAAATCATAATAATCCCTTTACGAAGAATGTCTTAAAAGATCGGCTCTTACTGGCCGATCTTTTTTGTTGGGGGCATTTTGAGCAAATCGGTAAGAGATGGTTTTATCTCGAACAAGGGGAGTAATTCGACGAATTTGGTGTTTTTAGAGCCCAATGCAGAAACGAAATCCTGTGATCATTGCTCCGTCGCTTCTGTCGGCGAATTTCGCCAGGCTTGAAGAAGACGTTCGAATGCTTGAGAAAGCAGGAGCGGATTGGTTGCATATCGATGTTATGGACGGTCATTTTGTGCCGAACATTACGATCGGGCCTCTTGTAGTTGCTGCACTGCGAAAGATTACCAAGCTTCCGCTTGATTGCCACCTCATGATCACCGAACCGGATCGTTACATCCCGGATTTTGTAAAAGCCGGCGCGAACATCATCACCGTGCACGTGGAGGCTTGCCCTCACCTGCACCGTACAGTTCAACATATCAAATCGCTGGGCGTGAAGGCTGGAGTTACACTCAATCCTGCGACGCCGGTTAGTTCGGTCAAGGAGATACTTCCCGATGCTGATATGATCTTGTTAATGAGCGTCAATCCCGGTTTCGGCGGCCAGGAATTTATTCCCTCGCTCTATCGTCGTGCCGCTACGATCAGCCAATGGATACACTCGCAAGGCCTTAATTGTCTCATCGAAGCAGATGGTGGGATCAAACTCGATAATATTGCCGATGTTTATGCTTCCGGCGTCGACGCAATTGTCAGCGGAAGCGGAATTTTCTCAGCCAGCGATCCCGGCTCAATGATAGCAAGCATGCGGAAGGCCTGTAGTAATGTCGATACGGTGAGCGTTTGATCGCCGACCTTGGATTCATATTTTATTTGTAAGATTATCATTTCCCTTCATGGCTACAATCAAGATCTCTAAAGGAAAATTTAACGGCATCAATTCATGCGCTAACGAAAAAGGAGTGATCAATGCTGCTGCAATGGATCAGCGCGGTTCGCTCAAGAAATCAATTGGCAAAGCAATGGGCCATGATGCGACGAACCAAGACCTTACGAACTTCAAGATCTGTGTAACGGAAGTTCTTACACCTTATGCTTCGGCTATCCTTATGGATCCCGAATATGGCCTGCCAACACTTCCACATCGGGCCCCGGGGACCGGAGTTCTTCTTGCCTATGAAAAGACAGGTTACGATGCCGCACATAAGGGCCGATTGCCCGATCTGCTCGATGAATGGAGCGTATATCGTTTGGTAGAGGCCGGTGCTAACGCGATCAAGATATTACTTTATTATAACCCTTACGATGAGAAGAGCATCAATGCCCGCAAGCATGCCTTCATTGAGCGTGTAGGCGCGGAATGTAAAGCATTTGATGTTCCATTCTTTCTTGAGCCACTCGCCTACGATGACGCATACGATGAAAAGGGGTTAGAGTTTGCAAAACTCAAACCGAAGTATGTTGCCGCCTATATGACGGAGTTTTCGAAGGATCGGTATGGAGTGGATATCCTAAAAGTCGAAGTGCCTGTCAATATGAAGTATGTTTCCGGAACGAAGGCTTATAATGGAAACGAATCTGCATATACGAAAGAGCAGGCAATGAAGCTTTTTAAGGCGGCCTCCGAGGCTGCAACAAAACCCTTTATCTACCTATCAGCAGGAGTCAGCGACGATGTCTTCCGCGAGACGATTCAGTTAGCCGGCGAGAGCGGCTCGAACTTCAGTGGTGTTCTCTGCGGACGTGCAACCTGGCAAGATGGTGTCGCTATCTTTGGTTCAAAAGGCGCCGAGGCTCTTGAATCATGGCTCAAAGATAGGGGAGTAGCCAATATTAAATCCCTCAACGAGATCGTATTCAAATATGCAAAGCCCTGGACGACTATTTATGGCGGCAGAGAGAACGTAGAAGTTGTTTGAAGAAACTGTCCTCAGAAAACGCATTCCATTTCTAGCTCACTTTTTTCGCTAGTTCGATTGGAACGAATGGCCCTTATCAATCTTCAATTATTGGCCTTCTTCCTCGGGAAAACTTTTGTTCGCTTCCGAACCCGAAGGTAGGACTTTCTCCGTAATTTTGCTGTTAAGATATGTAAAATCCGACGTTTGAAGAAAGCTAAACCAACGAAGAAGCCGAAAGCTCTTGCCCCGAAGCCGAAGTTGAAGCCAGTACCGAAACGCGTCAAAGCAGTTGCGGTGAAAGCAGCTCGTCCTAAAATAGCCCCAAAAGCAATCGCAGAACCCGAGATCAATAAGGCTGCTGTTCCGATCGAAACGACAGAAGAATCAGTAAAGAAGGTACCGGAAACGAGCGAGCGACAATTGGAAGACAAGGCTTTGGTCCGGAGGGCCCGAGCAGGCGAGCAGCGCGCCTATAGCGAACTTGTCAAACGGCATAAGCGAGGCATTGAACGGCTTATCCGTCCTATCACAAGAAATGCAACAACTGATGAAGTCGAAGATCTTGTTCAGGAAGCCTTTACCAAAGCATTTCTTCATCTGTCCTCCTACTCAGAGGAGTATGCCTTCAGCACATGGCTCTATCGTATTGCCACGAACCATGCCATTGATTACCTGCGCCGTAAGAAGCTATCCGTTTTTTCGATAAGCGCGCCTCCGGGCGGAGGAGATAAAGGTGAGGATGAATCAAAGGATTTTGAGATCGTCGATACATCCTGGATTCCGGAGCAGTTGATGCTTTCCGAGGAGCGTTCGCAGATCATTGAGAATGCGATCGAGCAATTGCCGGAAAATTATAAGAAGATCATCAAACTACGTCATAATGACGATTTGGAATACGATGAAATAGCTAAGGTTCTCAACCTTCCTATGGGTACTGTCAAAGTTCACCTTCATCGAGCTCGTGCTGCCCTCGGCAAAATGCTTGAAGGGAAAGTTTAATCTCCGATGGCAGAACTCGTGAGCCCGAAGTCAGCTTTATTTTCTCTTCGTGAAAAGAGATTCCTGCGTTACATCGTCCTTTTCGTTGTCATCTCGAGAATTGTCCTCATGTTTCGCTCGGAAGAGCGTATTTACACTCGACCGTATCTTGAGGACTCATTCTACTTGTTTAATTGTGCCGAACACTTTGCCAATGGTGAAGGATTTACGTGCGATGGCACGCAAGCGACGAATGGAGTGCAGCCGCTCGTTGTGATTTTTTATGCTCCACTATTTCTCGTAGCGGGTGCAAATAAACTGCTCGCACTTAAATTGGCATTTATATTGATTGCATTATTCGATGTCATCAGTACGTTATTAGCAGCTCGGTTAGTTCGGCTGCTGCAGAAGAAGCCGGATATTGAAGGATCACCGTGGTTCTCTCCGCCGATCGTTGCTGCAGTCTTGTGGGCGTGCCTCTATCCGATCTTTGTTCACACCGGCAGCGGACTGGAGACAGGACTATACTCGACGATGTTATTAGCCTCGCTTTGCTATTACAGCAACCTTTCCAGGTTGCGTGATGCAGGTCAGAGGATAAGTCTATTCCAATGGATGCTGTGCGGTCTTATTCTGGGTTTTACCGTTCTTGCCCGGATCGATTCGGTGTTCCTCGTGATCGCAATAGCGTGTTACGAAATTTATAGACTTCGTGCCAAGGGCATCCTTAGCGGAATGGTAATATCAATCGTGGCATTTATCGTTTCAAGTCCGTGGTGGATCTACAACTATAGAGTATTCGGCAGTATTATGCCTCAAAGCGGAGTTTCAGAATCTCTTGAACCGGGACTTCTTGCCGAAAATCTGCGTCGCGGAGCGATCGTTATCGGCGATATTTTTACCGTTTTCTTCTTTTTGCCAAACTACGAACTGCCGGCATGGTTTCACTTCTTTTGGTTTGCGGCGCTAACAGCCATTGTGGTCTTAGTCGCAAAACGATCAGGTGCACGTGAGTATCTGCAAACAACCTATTCGCTATCTTCGCTTACTCCATATTATTTTTTCTGTGCGGCAATCGTTATATATTATATCTTTTTTTTCAGCGCGCCTCACTTCTTGCCGCGTTATTTTCAACCATTTCGAATTGTATGGCTTGTCCTCTTTGCTTGTATTACGCCGAAGTTTATTTCATCGCTTCGGGACTTCCAGGTTAGGAGTAAACGCGCTGTTCTCGCATTTATTTGGGTCTTTGCGCTCTGTGCATTCGGTTTTAGCGCGTCAAGATACGGATATTATTTTCTTATTGAGAAGTCAAGTGATTTCTACCGAACGGGAAAGTATGCACTCGAACATTCTGATAAAAAAATAGGTATGGAGCAATCCGGGACGGCCGGATTTATCGCTTCCAATGTGGTAAATCTCGATGGCAAAGTCAACTTCGCCGCGTTGCAGGCAATCCAGAAAGGTGATATCGGTGGCTACGTGCAGAGTGCAAAACTCGATTATATCGCCGACTGGAGAGAGTTCAGTGAACGAATTGTTGAATCGGCTGCGAAGCATGGTGCGAGGTTTCAGGAGATTGATTCAATAGGAAGAATTGTCATCTTTAAGCGGGTAGAGTAACATAGATCAGTAGGTAAGGATTGTTGAATAAGCCATTTGCGTTTGAATATTGATGAAAAAAGCAACGATCGTTCTGGATATACCTGCTCCTGAGCCGCCATTCGAGGGCTTTTCACAGGAGACTTTCAAGTTTCTTCACGGCCTTAAAAAAAACAATACGAAAGCGTGGTTCGAGGCGCATAGGTCTGACTACGAGCAGTATCTACGCGAACCGAGTATTCGCCTCGTCAGCACAATGGGTCAGGAATTTGCGCATGCAAAGCTACCTCTTATTTCCGACCGAAAACGATCCCTTTTTCGTATCAATCGTGATATCCGCTTCTCCAAGGACAAGTCACCTTACAAAACACACATTGGAATTGTTTTTCCTGTGGCCGGATTGAAAGAAGATGAATGGTCGGGGATGTATCTGGGGTTCGAGCCCTCAGGGAAAGGTGACATCAAGGCTCATATCGGAGGAGGCTGCTATATGCCTTCCAGCGCGTATTTGAAGCGAATTCGCAAACTAGTGAACACAAATCATAAGGAGCTTGAAAAGCTCAATTCGCAAAAGAACTTCAAGCGAGACTATCCGAGAGGAGTAGTTGACAGTGGCGACTCGCTTAAGCGAATGCCTAAGGGTTATGAAGAGGATCACCCTGCTGCAAAATGGCTGAAGATGAAGAGTTTTACTTTTGACTCAGCCCTTACGAAGAAGGATCTCCTCAGCCCAAGTCTTCCGGACATAATAGTGAAGAAGATAAAAGCAGCCAGGCAGGTACTGGAGTTCTTCGCAAAGGCGTGAATCGGGATTTCTTTCACAGTAAATAACAAAAAAGGCGGGGTGAACCCGCCTTTTTTCTTGATCGGAATATTGCTTAATCCCCCCAAGGGTTGCTGAATGCCTGGTTGGATTTATCAGCAAATTTGAAATCGGTCAGTGTCTTGAGGAATTCAACGATATCGTTGACGTCTGCATCGGAAAGGCTCATCTGTCCGATCTTCTCGATCTTATCGTCTTGATAAGGCGTGGTATGTGCGCCGCCCTTGCGGTAGCTGCCCAAAACATCGTAAAGCGACGCGAATCGCCCGTCATGCATATATGGTCCGGAGAGTGCAACATTGCGCAGTGATGGCGTCTTAAATTTGTAATCGTCTTGAGAGTTTTGGGAGACATCGGATCTGCCCTTATCGGGTGGCTGCATATTCATCTTCGGACCAAGACCGATTCCATTATCATGGAATTGCTGATCTGTAAAGTTGTATCCCGAATGGCATGATATACAATTTGCACCATTTACATCTGTGAAGAGCTGTAGACCATGAAGTGCGGAGGCATTACCCTTGAGAGCAGAGGCATCGCCATTATTGTACTTATCAAATGCGCTCTGAGTGCTGATGAGCGTACGCTCGAAAGCAGCGATCGACTTTGCAATTCGCTCCATGGAAACGCGCGAATCGCCCCATGCAGCAGTAAACATCTCACCATAGGTCTTTCCAATTAGATCTCCTGGCCTGCCGCTCAGACGCTTAAAGAGCATGAGCGTATCATTGCTCCCAGGCTTAGAATTATAACCACTCGGTACGCTATCCTGCGCTTTAGGATCATTCGTGAAATTGTTTCCCATTTCAAGCGAATTAAAGATAGGTCCGGGTGCATGTTTTTCAAGGGATGCGAATCTGCCGTCCCAGGTAAAAGCCGTATTATAGGCCACATTTGCGAGGGCCGGAGCGTTGCGATTGCCGTGTTGATGCTCGAAGCCAATGCTTGTGCTCGTGACATCAGAAAATCCATTGGCGACCTGATGGCAACTTCCGCAGGAGGTAGAGCCATCGACACTGAGCGCCTTATCGTAGAATAAGTGTCTTCCCAGTTCGATCTTCGCAGCAGAAGATGGGTTATCCGCTGGCTCCACGACAGCGCCGGGCGATTTTGGGATTGAAGTATTGATCAAAGGCTGATCCTGAGTATTCGATCCGGCATCTTTGCAGCTTGCCAGGAATGTCATCGATGCAACAACACCGAGAATTACGCCACCGAGGCGAAAAAAGGGAATGCGCTTATTTTTCATGGTCAGTTTCTCCACTAGAGAAGTAATTAATGATGCAATGAAAACTCTTCAAGTCAAATGCGTAAGAACTTCTGTATTTTAACACAAAGTCGCTTCAAAAGTTACAGCCTGCCATTGCGAAAATTAGGGCATTATCTGATCCATTCGCCTCCCCGCAATCCAGGCTAAACCTCCTAATTTCCCCAAGGATTAGCATATCTTCCTGCTTTATCGGCAGTGAATGAATAATCCGTTAGAGTATTCAAGAAAGCTACAAGATCAGCAATATCCTCATCGCTTAATGTCAACGGCTTGATGTTAGCGTCCTTATTCGCTGTATTATGCTTGCCACCTTTGAGATAGTTATCACGAATGACCATCTCAAGAGTCTTGTACCTTCCATCGTGCATATAGGGTGCGCTCAGAGCCACGTTTCGCAGCGATGGAGTCTTAAATTTCCCCACATCTGATTTTAATTTTGTGATAGCAAATCTACCCTCGTCTCCTTGCTGGTTGATTCCGATCCCATTGTCGTGGTAGCTCTGATCAGTGAAGTTGTATCCGGAGTGGCAGGAGACACAATTAGCGCCTTTTGTATCAGTAAAGAGTTGGAATCCGTGAATTGCAGAAGCATTATATTTGAGCACTTCCTTATCGCCGTTATTATACTTGTCGAAATCGCTGCGGGTACTAATGAATGTACGCTCAAAAGCCGCAATTGACTTGGCGATCATATCCAAAGTGAATCGATCGGCTCCCGGACCCCAAGCTGCTTTCCGGAGATCGTCATAGGTCTTGCCATTGATATCCTTCCTGAGGGCTTTAGGTTCGCCGTTAAGGCGCTTGAATAGGAAATTCGTATCGTTATTGCCGGGTTTTGAATTGTAGCCACTGGGAATACTATCGAAAGCACTTTGGGAGAAATTATTACCCATCTCGACTGAATTAAAGATCGGCCCCGGTGCATGCTTCTCCAAAGTGCCAAATCTTCCATCCCACGTGAAAGAGGTGTTGTAGGCTACATTAGCCAGAGAGGGTGCATTGCGATTTCCCATTTGACCATCGAACCCCATACTCGTTGCAAGTGAGCGACTGTCAGAAAAACCTGAACTGACATCATGGCACGATGCGCAAGAAGTTGAATGGTCAACGCTCATTTCTTTATCGTAAAAGAGATGTCTGCCGAGTTCAACTTTAGCTGCAGTTGTAGGATTATCCGCTGGGTCGACGAGCGGAGCCAAAGACTTAGGTATCGATGAATTGACCGGCGTCTGATCGTTTGGATTGATAGAAGAGGGGTTCGTGGCGACATTTTCCTGTTTGCAACTTACAAGAAATAATGACAGTGCAAAAACAAGAATAGAGGCGCTGCCATGGCGCAGGGACACAGTGCGGGTAATGTGCATAGCTTGTTTCTCCAGAGAGGTATAAAAGAACGATGCCTTAGTTGTGCTTAAGAACTTCTCCAACCTACAAATGACTAACTCCCGATACCGCGAGAAGTTCTATTCTATTGAAAAGAACACCCGCCGTCTGCAAAAGTTACACCTAAAAGTGAAATTAATGCGGTAAAAAAATGTACACTAGTTATTAGTCCAGGATAGGCAAAATAATCCTGTTTGTCGCAAAATACCTTTCAAAGTGTGAGAATCGAATTCCTCGAAACTATCCACAAAAAGCGAAGTATAATAGGATATTGTAAAGGAATGTTCTATATTTGTGCACAGAAAGGGATAAACGTATGGAAATGTTTATGGTTGAGATCGGATTACCGTACTATAAAGATGAAGAATTTATGGCACTGATCCCGCGACAAAGGGAGCAGATAGGCACACTTCTTCAAACCGGAATTCTTCTCAGTTTCAGCCTGAACCAGGATAGGACAAAGATCTGGATCGTCATGGCTGCCCAAAATGAGGATGCTGCACTTAAGGTTCTTGAGCAACTCGCCTTATTCAAGTTTATGGATCTCGATCTTCAATCGCTCATGGCATTTGACCGAGGTACTTTTAGCTTGCCACCATTGGTCATGAACTAATATTGACGGGAATATTCACATCCCCTTGACAATCCTGAATTCTACTCGTCTGTTCTGCGCCTTGCCTTCTTCGTTATCGTTCGATGCGACTGGCTTCTCGGCTGCGTAGCCGTGAGCCTGCAACCGCCCTTTTGAAACTCCTTTGTTGATCAGATATTCCACAACGGCATTCGCTCGCCCGAGTGACAGAATCTTATTGTGTGATTCTGAGCCACTATTATCCGTATGTCCTTCGATGGCGATGTGGAGTGATGTATCTTTCTCCAATAGTTCGCTTAGTCGATCAAGCTCCGCGTAAGACGCCGGCAGCAATTCCACCTTGTCGGTTTCAAAGAAGATATTATTCAAGCGGATTGTCGCATTTTCCTTGATCCGGACAAGGATCAGATTTTTCTCGATCGTTTTGAATGCAATGACATTCTTAGCATCGAATGATTCACTCGCTGGAAGATACCCACCCTTTTGTGCATAGAGACTGTACGCCTCGCCAGATGGAAGTGTGATCTGGTAGGAACCTGTAGATGGATCGCTATGCGCCAGGCCAAGGCGTTTGCCATCGGAAAGCCTGTCATATCTTATCTCTGCCTCCAGTGGGGCTCCGGCTTCATCGGTAACCTTGCCGGTGATCAGTGTGACTGAATTTTCACGCTTAGGTGCTGCGGCACGGAAAATATCCGATTGAGAATTTGCGTCACGACGCCAAACGAAATAAGCATACTTGCCCTGTGCATCTTCAGTGTAATATGACGTTCGTCCTCTTCGGTTGATCGAGGGACCGATGTTTTCCGGTTTGGACCAATGCTTCCAGGATTCATCCAGACGGACAGAGCGATAAACATCAAGCTCACCAAACCCGCCCGGCCTATCAGATGAAAAATACAAAGTCTTATTATCGGCGGCAAGGTAAGGGGTTACCTCGTTATCACTTGAATTTACGTCCGGTCCAAGCCACAGCGGTACGGACCAAGAGTTCGCAGTTTCATCGAGAAAGCAGACGTAGAGATCACGGCCGCCGAGAGCCGAATCCCTAGTCACGGACATAATAAGTGTCCGTTGATCAGGTCCGAAAGAGTAATCAGTGACCATTCCTTCTAAATTCAATCCCTTGATCCGGATCGGAGTCGGAACGCTCCAGCCGGATTTCATCCGATGTGACACCATTACGCGATCCTCTGGAGGAGTATCGGCATGTAATTTGCCAACGAGGTAGAGCGAATTGTTATCCGGTGATGTACTGGTAACAGCAATGCTGTAGCGAGAGCGCAGATTCCCGCCAAGTACTTCAGGCTCCTCAAATGAGCCATCTGGCCGGACAATGCTTCTCCAGACGTCAAGAACAGTCGATCCGTCGAATCCTTCGCGGGCACGAGTAAAAAATAGGTTCTTTCCATCCACGCTAATGACTGGTAAGGCCTCGCTTCGATTCGGATCGCTAATCGAAACTGGGAGTTTCTCAATCTGTGAGTCCTGAGCCTGAAGAGCGCAGGTTGGAAGTACTATTATGGCCAAGAATGCTGCGAAGTAGCGTACCATTTCAAATATTCGAATTATTTCTCCAACGAATCGGGTTATTAAATAGGATGAGTGCAAGCGAAATACCGACATCTTACGCACAGAATACCTAAAAAGAAACAGAATAATGCCGTTTATTTTCAATAGCAAGATCGTCTTCTTTTTCTTGCTTTTTATCAGCCTCGGATTCCAGACGACAGCTTCCTCTGGGCAAACAAGAGATGGAGTAATCCAAAAGCGAACGATTGCGCCGGTCGTTAAAAAGAAACATTCGAAAAAACGTGTTTCGAGATCACAAGTAGTTGCGACCAAGCGAAGCCGCAAACTGAATCATATCGTGGCTGTCAAGCATTACCCACCTCCTGGGTCGAGCGGGGAAGAACGGGACTTCGATTGGCTTCGCAAACGTGCTTTCCCGAACGAATTCCTTGACCCGGACTACTATTCAAATGCCCTTACAGAAGCCCGCAGGCTTCCAACGTTCAGATCATATTCGCATTCGGCAATTCAATCCGAAATGCAGTGGCAACCCATCGGACCATTTGCGATTGGTGGAAGAGTGACTGCCATCGCAACGCATCCTACAGATCCAAATACCTTTTATGTTGGCGCAGCTTCCGGCGGCTTATGGAAAACCTCGGACCATGGTAACTCTTGGCAGGCACTGACCGATACGTTTGCTTCTCTTCCGATCGGTTGCATCACCCTTGATCCGCACGATGCGAACACTATCTATATTGGTATGGGCGAATGCAATTCCAGCGGCGACTCATACCCAGGTAACGGTCTGTGGCGCAGCAATGATGGCGGATTAACATGGTCCTATCTCGGTCTCAGCAAGACGCAATATATAGCCAAGATCATTGTCGATCCTGTTGACAAGAATACGATCTATGCCTGTGTACCGGGCCCGACAGCAACGGGCGATTCAAATCGCGGAATTTGGAAATCGGTAGATTATGGAGCATCATGGAGCAGGTCACTTCTTGTGCGCGCAGGCTCCGGAAAGAATTCGGCACCTGTGCCGGCTATCGATCTTGTTATGAATCCTACCGATCGAGGCGATCTCATTGCCGCCATGTGGCAGCATATTGATTTTAACAATACTACTTCACCATATACGGGACTTTGGCGGACGCGCGATACGGGAAAGACATGGTATCGGATCGATACGATCTCTTCCTCTGCATATCCAAATGGTTTGAAGTTGAAACGACTTTCCCGGACTTCGCTCTTGTGGACCGTTAATGGCAAGGGCGTTCCAACCCTTTACAGTGTCATCTCAAAAGTCGATAAGAATCCAGTGACAGGATTTAATTTTGATGAAAATTTTTACGGACTTTTTGTTACGACTGATCCGCTAAACGTCCCATGGCAGATAAAGCTTGATTCGAACTACCGGTTGCCGTTTCTCGGAAATAATATTGATAGTGTCGATCTCTTCAACAAGCAAGGAGGGTATGACAATCTGATAATTGGTCGTCCCGGATCTGATGCGACCGGCAAAGATATTGAGCTGCTTATTGGTGGTATTGACGTGATCCGGTCAATCGATGGCGGCACGACATGGACGAATATTACGCGTGCCTACCCACACTATTTTTCTAACGACCGCTCCCAACATTCGGATCAGCATGCTCTGGCATTCACATCTGCAAAGTCTGGCACCGATCTGCTGAATGGACAAGACGGAGGTGTATTCAATACGCACGATTTCGGCGCATCCTGGACGCAGCTTAAGGGTCTGCCAATCACAATGTTCTATCATCTTGAGACATGGGCAGCTGGCATGGCAAATCTTCCGGGCAATTTCCCGGCTGATTCCCTCAAACTCATTGGCGGAACACAAGACAATGGAACAGTCGCTCACGGTTTCAGTGCTAATCCGGACTGGGATTGGATCAATCGTGGAGATGGAGGTCAGGCCCAAACAGATCCAAACAATAGAGACCACATAGTCACTTCGCTTCAGCTCGGGAAAATATTTTTCCGAACTACGCTAGACTCTCTACGGCCTAATCTTTTCAGCGACAACGGAAATCATGATCCGAATGCAAAGAAGTGGTTTGAATTATTGACAATAATGCAGCGCCGTGGAATAACAGATTCATCCGAATCGTGTGCCTTTATCCCTCCTGTTGTTCTTGATAAGAATCGGAGCGATGAACTATACACGGGACGACTCCACGTATACCGTGCGAAGCTCGATTTTACTAATCCAGATACCGGCACGACGATTCAGTTGTGGTCACCACAAATAGCCGGTAATGGAAAAGCTTGGTACAATGGAACAATCGATTGTATTGCGCTCGGCGTACGCGACGGAAATGGACGACCGATGCTCTGGGCAGGTGGTCTACTTAATGGCTCGACAAGTCTCTATCGAACAGTATATGATCCTACTATTTCGCAGGACTCAGCGCCACGTTGGATAAAAGTAACCACTGGTCTGCCGCCGGCATTTGTTGAATCGATAGCATGCGATAGGACAGACTCAATGACTGCTTTTTGCGGCTTGACCGGAACAAGCTCGGGCCACGTTTACAAGACCACAACAGGCGGAAAGAAATGGACCAACATCTCCGGTAATTTACCGAACATCGGAGTCAATGCGATCATCATTGACTCACTGGCTGAGACTTCGGATCCGCTGACCAGGAATCAATGCCTTATTGCAGCAACCGATGTTGGTGTCTTCGTAACGACAGATGGAGGACGCTCGTGGGCGAATCTTGGTACCGGAATGCCGCACTTAGTCGTTGGCACCATCACTCAATACAAAAATTGGCTCATTGCCGGAACCCATGGAAGATCTGCTTGGGCGCTGGATATAAGCGCGCTCCATGCTCTGCCACTCAGCGTTGAGGAAAGAAGAACCTCACCAGATCAAGTAGCGATAACTTCAATTTATCCAAATCCTCTGCAGATCAATTCCGGCAGTGCCCTCCATATCCAAGTTAGTTCTCAATCAACCGGAAAGCTCGGAGTTGAGATCATGAATGCAGCCACCGGTGCATTGGTCTTTGGTACAAATCTTCAACCGTTGGAAGGATCGTTCGATTTGCACGTTCCCGCAACGCTTTCCTCCGGAAGTTATCTGCTGCGTATTCAAGCCGAAGAAGGTGCAGTTGCTACGAAGCAGTTCATAATCGTCAAGTAAATTGCAGCCTTAAGGGAATAAAAAAGCCGACTATAGAGTCGGCTTTTTTGCTACTATACAATTCTATTCTAATCAATTAAGATGGCACTTGCATAATGATCTGCGCATACTGCGGGACCATAATCTTCTTTGTGGAGACAGTTGTCGCTGCCCCTTTCTTTTTCTTCTTTCCTTTTGTTGCGGGTTGCTCCGCAGTTGCAGTTCGTTCGAACGCTCCGTTGCCAGGGACATTCGTACTTACCTCTATGGAAATATTAGATGCCGGAATATTCTTTGATGAGAAAAAGGCGATCAAAGCAGTCCGGCGTGACGCGGCAAGGCTATTCTGGGCCGATGCTTTCTTGCCGGCAGGAGTTTCGTCAGGATATACCGTTCCGGTTACTGTCAACTTCGGATTGTGCTTCATCGCGGAGGCAATATTTTCGAAGTCGGCCATAACGTTGGGAGATATATTCGAGCTTTTTGGTTCGAACACCAAATCGCTGAACGAATAGGGTCTTCCGAGTTCAAGTTCTTTCAACGAGACCTGCACAGGAACTTCCAGATACTTGTCAGACTGCTGAATGGAGAGGGGCTCCTCATGGAAATAGTATTTGGCACTAACAAAACTTAGTCGATACACCGTCCCCGGTTTAAGAACAAGGGTGAATTTTCCTTCCGGAGTTGATTTCGTCGTGCGAACCTGCTCCGTCCCTTTATAGGCAGTAATAGTGACACCTTCTGCAGGTGCACCGGAGGTATTCGATACACTACCTTTTACGAGGGCATTAATTCCACCGATCTGCGCAGATGAAATTTTTGGAATAGATATAAAAAAGAGCGCACATAGCGCTGTAAGAGATGCGATCCTATGTAACTTCATGCAATTTATTCGAATGATGGTGTTTTGCAAAGATACCCTAATAACACAATTTTTGTCCAAGTGTTACACATGCAGACGTGAATTTTTAGTCACGGTTCATACTGATTACCGGTGAGGTTGCCGAAATAAAAAGACCGGATACTCCCCATGAATATCCGGCCCATCTTACCGCATCCGTCTGCGCAGGCTTTCACCTTATTCAATCATCATCCATATACCCGCACAGCCGACACGACAACTTCTTATCAATTATGCTTCACCAAGCGCGACCGGTTCATCACCTGCATATCCCGGCCTCGGTTTTCTGAATTTCTTTAAGAAGAGAATTCTGCCAAAGAAGCGAGGGAATTTCGTACGCCAGCCTTCGACGAACGTGTACATGACGGGAACAAGTAACAACGTCAGAAGCATCGAACTCGTCAAACCGCCAATGATCGCAATAGCCATTCCTTGTCGGAACTCCGAGCCCTCTCCAGCTCCAAGAGCAAGAGGTAGCATTCCAAGGATCATCGTAACTGTCGTCATGATAATCGGCCGCAAGCGTGTCGGTCCTGCTTCGAGTAATGATTCGAACAGGCCATGCCCCAAAGCTCTTCGAGCGTTCGTTCGATCAACGATGAGAATAGCGTTCTTCGTGACGAGACCCATCAACATGATCATACCAACCATCGTAAAGATGGAGAGCGTCTTATGCCCGAGCCATAACATGGTCAACGCTCCGATCAGCGCCACAGGAAGACTGAACATAATGGTGAACGGATGCACATAGCTTTCGAAAAGTGCTACCATGATCATATAAACGAAGAGAATTGCCAGCAGGAAAGCGATCATCATGTCGCCGCCTGATCGTTGCTGGTTTTCGGCATCACCTGCAAAATACGGTTCCGAGATACCGCTCCGTCTACTTACCTTTGCGATCTCCTTGCGAATATCCTTTACGACATCTCCTAAAGGTCTGCCGATCAAGTTTCCATAGACGATGACAACTCGCTCTCGATTCTTTCTGCCGATTTGTGAGGGACCTTTGCCATAGGTAAGAGTCGCAATGTCGGAGACCTTTACTTGCTGGCCGAGATGGTTAAGTAAAGTCAGACGTGCTACATCTTTAGCATTTGAGCGATTCACACGATCCAGAATTACGTTGATATCGTATTCAGTCTCACCCTCTTTGTATTTTGCGTCGGTATTGCCCGAGAGTGCCGTACGCAGAGCAAATGCCGCTTCGCCGAGCGACATGTTATTAGCGGCAAGCCTGTCGCGATCAAAGATGATCTTGACTTCCGGCTGGCCCTCTTCATATGAGCTCTTAAGGTCTCGCAATCCGGGAATATTCTTAATATGCTCGATGAGTGTATCAGAGTATGAGCTGATGGCACCCAGATCATCGCCTCGAGTTTCCATTTGAATTGGTGATTGATTTGCCGATCCGAAGATTCCTATAGGCTGCGTGCGAATCAGTAGTCCGGGAATTTGTGCCGCCATCGCCGTTACATTTTTCATCTCGTCATCGGTCGAGCGGATACGTTTATCACGCTCCGGTAGGCGTACAGATATTTGTCCGACATTCTGTCGTTCAACAACGCCCCAAGCATTCTCTTGCCTACCGACAACGGTTTGGAAGCGCACAACATTTGAATCCTTTGCAAGCAACCCTTCGTAGAGCTGAATGAGTGAATCAGTTGTCTCAACGTTGGTGCCGGCCGGGAAATCAAAGTTGGCAGCAAATTCACCTCGGTCCGGCTGAGTAATGAATTCCGTTCCGATCTTGCCATTAATGACAAGACTGCAACTTCCAAGAAATAGAAGCGCTGAACTAGTAACAATGACCCATCGATGCTTCAGCGACCAGCCAAGGATATTCTTGTACTTAACTTCAAGCCAGTCCTGAAAGCGCTCGAACTTGTCCGAGAGCCAGCGCAATGGCGGAAATTTGATCCCTTCATGGGCCTTACCAAACTTCGCAGCCAGCATTGGTGTAAGCGTGAAGCTGACAAAAAGTGACATCAAGGTCGATACAACCACAGTGAGACCGAATTCGCGGAAGATCTTGCCCGTGATTCCGCTGACAAGTGAAATAGGCAAGAACACCACGACGTCTACGAGCGTGATTGCAAGCGCTGCAAAACCTATCTCGTTTCGCCCTTTGATCGCAGCGTTCACCGGAGTTTCACCTTCGTCAAGTTTGCGATGGATATTCTCCAGAACGACGATCGAGTCATCGACCAGGATTCCTATCACAAGCGACAGGGCCATCATCGACATCATATTGATGGTAAATCCAAATACCCACATGAAAATAAAGGTGGATACCAGTGATGTCGGTATTGCGATCAATACGATAAGCGCATTCCGGCCGGATCGCAAGAAGAGGAAGAGCACGCAAGATACAAGTAAGATGGCGAGTCCAAGATCCCGAAACACTTCTCTGATGGATGACCTCGTAAACTGCGTGGCATCCTGAGCTATATCGAATTTTATCCCGTCGGGCTGATATTCGTTTGTCAAATTGGCAAGCATTGCCTGTACATTATCGGCCGTTTGATTCGCATTCGCATCGGAAGTCTTGATGACGTTAATGCCAACTGCATCTTTACCGGAGAGGCGAGTAGGTTTGTAGTTCTCGTTATATGTGTCCTCCACTTTTGCAACGTCACCGAGGTAGATCGTCGAGCCCGAAGCCAACGTAGCGATCGGAAGGGTCTTGATCTCATTCGTAGATTGAAATTTGCCCTTCACACGAACGATGTACTGATCGGTCGGTTGTTTTACAGTACCGGTTGGGAAATCAAGATTCTCCGTAGCAAGAGCTTGCTGGATCTGGACGATCGAAAGGTTATATGAGCGGAGTTTGTCATTATCAACGCTGACTTTGATCTGACGCTCCCTTCCACCGGTGATTTCTACCTGCCCAACTCCTTCAGTGGATTCCAGACGTGCTTTAAGCTTGTCCTTCGCTAGCTGATACAGTTCTGTCGGAGTAAGTACGGTCGATGAAAGAGCAATTCGAAGGATCGGCATTGCACCAATATCGTTCTTTTGCACTTTGGGTGGATCGGCATCCTTCGGAAGTTTCGAGCGTATCTGATCGACGCGGCGCTGAACATCGGCTGCTGCCTCATCGGAATTTGCGCTCAGCAAGTACTGGCCGAGAACGACGGAGTACCCCTCATTTGAGAATGAGCGGACGTTATCGAGATTGCTCGTTCCTGCAACTGCCTCTTCGATCGGCTTGGTAACTAAATCCTCTATCTCCTCCGGGCCGGCGCCGGGATAGGTGGTCAATACGGTGATATACGGCCAATCCATTTTCGGAAGCAGATCAGTGCCTAGTCGTGAAAGACCGAACAAACCCATGACGGCGAGCGCAACGAAAACGATCGTAATAAATGCTGGCCGTTTTATCGAAAGTTCTGTAATAGTCATGTTCTTATCTGTAAAATGAGAATTGCAATTTTCTGATTATCGATTGTGAGTGGTCATCGATGGTCTTATTGCTGAATTTTTACATGAGATCCATCTTTCAATTGCGGCTGACCAAATGTCACGACCGTTTCTCCTTGATTGAGTCCTTCGACGATTTCCGCGCGATCGGTTGATGTCGTTCCAATCTTCACACCGCGAAGGTGTGCAATTCCTTTGTCATCTACTGCGAATACTTGAGTGCGTGTTCCGTTATTGATAACGGCAGTTGCCGGAACCGACGGCACGTTGCGCGCTGCTTCGCGTTCGATCTCCGCTCGGGCGAACATTCCGCTTTTGAGCAGCCTGTCATTGTTGGGGATCTCGACCTCCACAGTGTATGAGCGCGCCATATCTGCTTTGCTGGAGATCGTTGAAATTACTCCGGCAAATTCTTGACCTGGCATTGCGTCCACAGATACCTTTACTTTATCTCCAACTTTGATGAGGGGTACGTCCAGTTCTCCGACTCCGATGCGCAATTTCATCTTTGAGTCGTCGACGATCGTGGCTACCTTCGTACCGGGGCTCAGCAATTCGCCCTGATTGACATATCGAACGGCGACAATTCCGGGGAATGGAGATTTGACGATCGCATCAGACAATTGTCGTTTGGCAAGCGACTCACCGGATTGTGCAGCCTTCAGAGAAGCATCTGCACTCTTAACTTGAAGTTCAGCAAGTTCAATCTGGCTCTTCGTCACAACGCTGGACTTGATCAACTCCTGCATTCTTCCGAGATCGATCTTCGCTTTTTCGAGAGCTGCCTCTGCAGTAAGACGCTGGGCTTCGGCCTGTTGCACAGCGATAGCCTTCAATTCGTTATCAACGACGACAAGGGCTGAGCCTTGTCCAACGCGTGAGCCATTGTTCACTGAGACATTGAGTATGCGCCCCTGCGTTTCGCTGTTGACATTCGCTTCGCGAATGCCTTCAAGTGTTCCATTAGCTTTAAATGTTGCCGTCATCGGTGCGAGTGCAACTGTTCCTGTTCTGACGGTGAAAATATCCTCCGGCTTTTGTCCGTTGCCTGCTCCATCGGTCTTGCTGCAGGAAGAAAGTGAAGCCATAGAAATGGCGATGATCGAGTAGAAAAGAAATTGTTTCATGATGTAGTTTGGGTAGAAAAAATTGAGTTAGAAATAATGTATTATCGAGTGCCCAGCGCTTTTCTGTATTTAGCATCGGCGATCAAGACATCATAGGTCGTAGTCGATAGGTTTGCCTTTGCATTTGCAAGTGTGGTCTGCGCGTCCAGCAAAGTTATAAGCGGAGTCGTGCCGTTGTCGTACTGTAGTTTTGTGATGCGGTAATTTTCTTCAGCGCTGGCAATTTGCTTCTTAGCGATGCCAAGGCGTTCAGTTGCATTAACTTTCTCCAATCGCGCATTCTCGATCTCCAAGCGAACACTATTGAATGCCGATTCTGCCCTGAAGCGAAGTTCTTCGATCTGAGCCTCAGTTTCCTGCATTTTCGCATTCGTACCGAACCCGGAAAAGAGATTCCATTTGAGCTGCACTCCGCCGACGAAAAGATCAGCATCCGGTGAGAACTGGAGTTTTGTTTCCATCCATCCATAACTTGCGAAGAGCGCGACGTTCGGAAGATAATCTGAGAAATTCATTCTTGCCGTTGCTCCAAGAGCATCACCAGTACGCAGGATCTGAAGCAGTTCCGGACGATTCTCAAATGCACGGTCCTCATCTTCGTGAAGAGGCGGAAGCGTCAGAGAGCTTGTACCATCGGTATTCTTCGATGCCAATTCCTGGCTTGCTCCGGCGATGGAAGCGATCTCGGAAGGCGATGGGGTTTCGATGGGAGCGTCGTAATCTCTCTTGAGCAAATTATTAAAATGTGTTTTAGCAAGTGTTGCCATGTTCTCTGCCGAGAGCACATCTCCTTGTGCAGCCGCAACACCAACGTCGGCGCGTAGCACATCATTTTTTGGAACCCTGTCATTAGCAAAGAGCGCATTCGAAACTTTCAGGTTTTCTTCTGCAAGGGCAAGAGCGTTCTTTCTGATCGAAACGAGTTCGTTTGCTTTCGAATAGTTGTAATAGGCCTCGCTTACTTCATAAATTGTCGAAAGCTCCTTTGCCGATACTTCTGCCGTTGATGCATCGCGGTAAGATTTCGAAACGGACATTCCCTGCCAAATTCCAAAGTTTGCGATGGGCCAGCTCACTGTGAATTCATTGTCCCAAGGGACGATCCCAAGCGCTGCTGTATTGAATTTGCCGACACTTGGGATATCCAGTACGCGGCCGCCGGAGTACTGCGAAAATTTCGAAGTGAAGTCCAACCTAGGATAAAGGTATGATGAAGCTTCTTTTACCTGTGCATCGATATTTTTCCAACGAGCGCGGCTTGCATTGACGTCGGGGTTATGGGCCAGCGCTGTTTCTATGTAGCCAGGCAATGGTTGTGGCATCGGAGCTGTCTGCGAATAGCCATGTGAAGCTCCAAGGAGTAATCCAAGCGATAGTAGACGGAGAAGGCGTTTCATATCAATTGATGGTGGTTATGTATGAATTCAAGATATTATTTTCTCATTTAAATCGGCGTTTACATTCATGTCGTCGAGTGCAGTACCCGGACTTATTCCGAGCTCGGCCATTGAAGGAAAGTAGATCGGCTGAAGATATTTTGCCCCTTCCGGTGTGACAATATGAGACATCAGAATTCCGAGAGATAGATCATATACCTTCCGAAAATCCATAGAGCAGAAGTTGAAGGCCTGCTTTTGAATCGCAATGCTTCCTTTTCGCTGATTCTCTTGTACTTTCTCATACATCCGGAGAACAGACATCGAGTTCAGCCAGGAAAGGAGGGACGATGAGAAGCTATCGACTTCGGCCTTGATTGTTCCTTCCGCTTTACCTTCTTCGATCGTACCAATGAGTAATCTCCAGACCCAATTATTTTGCTCATTCATCTCTGCCAGAAGTTCATCGGAGATTTGGTCACGCATCGGGAAATCGGCATTGCACATCATGCCGAAATGGAAAGGATGCTCAGCGGCAAAACTCCAATAGGCATCACCAATTGCCATGATCTTCTTAATCCCAAGATTTTCCTTTTCTACAGCTTTTGCAAATCCCTCATTCATCATTTCAATAGCCCGGAGCATGATTCCGACCTGCAGTTCTTCCTTATTTCTGTAGTAGAGATAGATCGTCCCTTTAGCCAGCTCGGCGTCTCGGGCAATATCATCCATTGTCGATTGTTGAATGCCCTTTGCTTGAAAAACCCGTTCTGTTGCATCCAGAATCTGGTTTCTTCGAGCTTCTTTTTCACGTTCTTTCCTCTCAATAATACCCATAAGTCTCTTATAATTATCAATTACAGACTAATTACGGAGCAGAGCCGATAATGTTTCATCATATAATGACTGACTGTCAGTCAGTGTATGTATGCAAATATACGATGACATTTCTTTCTCCATTCAAATTCGATATTCCGGTTCAGATTGCCCTCACGGAACATTTAGACTAAATCTCACGTAGGATATTGATCCCTTAGGACAATCCGCTAATAATCACATTTAATAATTCCGAAGATACTTACGAGTAAATGATCTTTTCTAAGACCTTTCCAAATATTTTTCCGTCAGTCAAGCGACGCACAGTAGTAATATTTCTCATCAGTTTTCTCTTTATCGGTCCGATCGGAGAAGCATTTGGACAAAAGAAGAATGCTGTATTCCAAACCGGAGAGCGCCTAACGTACAAAGTGAAGTTCGGCTTTGTCAAACTTGGGACGCTCATCATGGAAACCGGAGCCCCAGCGGCCGGAAATCGTGTCAATGCCCGGATGAAATTTTGGACAGCACAGGTACCTTTTCTTGATTCGAAAGATGTTGTCGATGATATCATTGATACCAGCGCCGTCTGCCTGATGCGATTCGAAGAGCATGGTCACGACGGCAGTAAGAAAATGGAACGAACGTTTACCTACGACCCGGTGAAGCGAGAGATCTCATACTCAGACGCAACAGTCCAGAATAGGATCATCTCAGACGTGCGTCCATTTAGTGACGCCGTCGCACTCTTCTTCAATCTACGAGCCTGGAATGGCTCCGGTGGAAAATATTTCTTTCCGTTGCGAGGCCATGAAGGTGAAAAAATTGTGAACTGCTATTTTTCGAAGAACGAAAAAGAACAGGAATGCCCTGCCTTTGAAGACAAGGAAATCCAGACGTATGTTGTCGAAGGTCGTGCCGAGATGGGCGATAGCGCACCGCTTGGAGCAAGCGGAAAATTTACTGCCTTCATCACGAAGGATGAGGCATCAATTCCGATCAGGATTGACATGAAAATCGCTATCGGATCGATCAGCCTCATACTCGATAAGGTTGAGCGAACCGGCTGGCAACCGTGATGATCAATGAGATGTCAATGAACAAGTAACTCCTAATTCGGTAGTATTTTCCGCTAACATAGTTATGAAGCGGCACTCTGGCTGCTTTCCGAATTCTTCTCCGGACCCGGGTAGCACCATTCATTCTTGATGTTTCTCTTCCAGGCCTCGCGTTCTTCCGGAGTCATCTTCATGAATTTTTCTTCCCAGCCTTGCCAGTTGCCCGCATTCCAATATTTTCCCCAATGACGATTCCTGCCATGGCAGTGACGTTTGTGGCCACCATGGAATCCCCCAAAAAATATTTTGGATAGAAAGAGCAAGCCTAATGCCTGCCAGTAAGTAAGCACTGGGCCGTGGAAGAGATCCGGGATAAGTGCATTCCATAAGCTCATCGAAATAAATCCGAAGAGGAATAGGAATATTGCAAAAAATATGAGTCCTTTCAAAAATCTAAACATGGTATTCTCCTTTGATTGACTTTTTTGCTATGGAGTCTCTTGACTCGTCGTGTTGAAAATTTCTAATCTCTCGCGCAAGAACTTCACTGCATATCGTTTGCGCGAAAGTAGTGTATTTATTGGCGCTCCGGTAATTCGAGCTATTTCCTCGAAGGGAATTCCTTCGATCTCATGCATGATGAAGACGTCGCGCTGAGCTCCCGGCAGCTCGTCCAGAGCTTTCGCCATTGCCTCTCGGAATAGTTTTTGTTCCACGTATTCCTCAGGTGAAACAGAAAACTCATCTGCTAATTCATCAATACCGTTCTCAGAGGAATCATCTGCATCAAATCTGCTAAATGATTGTGGCTTCTTCTTGCGGTACCAATCCGTAATTTTATTCCGCGCGACCGTGAAAAGCCATGATGAAACCTGAGCAATAGGCTCTTCGGGGTCCGTTGCTTCGACGAATTGATAGAATACATCCTGCAAGATATCTTCTGCCTCTTCACTATCGCGTACCCGTGAACGAATGAAGCGTAAGAGCTTATCCTTGGTAGATCGGACAGTCCGGTCAATGTTCTCGTCCAAAGTTCTCTGGTTCGTTATGGTAATTACTGCGTCCACTGTAAGCAGGTCTTCATACTGCTTAGGACGAATGATGTTGCAAAATATTGTAAGAAAAAAGGAAGGCCTTCAAATTATGCAGGTTGGGGAGATTGCTACCGTCCGTCTACAACAGGCACTGACTCTTCGTTTGTCAGGACAAACTTGCGGGAGGGTTTCTCGTAATTCCAGAATTTGATGGACTTTGCTGCATTACTTTTATTCCAGGAGAGTTCGACATCTGCGGCCTGCAATCTCAGATGATCAGGATATTTTTCAAGTTTCACGGCTTGCCCGTAAAGGGCCTTAAGCGGGAAATCAACGAGGGCTTTCAGACGCGGCAGCATAGGGGTGAGATCGTTGATCGAGCAGGAACTCGGGTTACCCTCAGATCCCTTTCGCTCACGGAACGTAAAAACAGATGCAATGACAAATGGGCTGCTGCCGTTCTCTCCTTCTTTAATCAACACAACGGACTCTTTGCCGAATCCCCGGCTTTGAATTTCGTGGTAGGAATCGGCATAATTCGATTGCCAGCATTTACTATGATGAAGCGGTGCAGGGTATCCGCCTGCTTCTATCCGAAAGATTGCAAGTTGGCAGACTTCCTGTTTCCACGAACCCGTAAAGATCACGATCGCATATTTAGCACCATGTTGTTTAAGAACGTCGTAGGTGATTCGTTCTTCCGTGATCTTTCCAATTCCGCGAGCCGAGCGTCGCAACGTGCGAGCGGGGAAAAGCTCGCCGAGCGTCCGCTCCAGATTCTGCTCCTGGCGGATGGATAAAAGATGCGCAACTGAACCTATAGGTCGAACAAATTCAATCGCTTGTGAGTAAGCAGACTGAGCGCAAAATAGCAGTAATATGGTGGCGATTCGAAGCATCACATCCTATGGCCACCAAACATACGAAATTCACGAAGGAAATCCAAGTACTCAGATCGTTACAATTGTTGGGCGTGTAAATCGCTTTAATGTGATACGATCAACTTTCCCTCTGAAAATTTCCCGGCCTGTTCAGTTGAGTAATAATAAATGCCCGATGGAATACCTGAACAATCAAATGTGATTTCATTCTCGTTTATCCGTTCTATGGCAACATCGACTAATCGGCCAAGTCCATCCCGAAGGGAAAATTTCATATTCTTTTGCAGTTCAGAAGGATATCGCAGAGTGCCCAATGATGATACGGGATTCGGATACACCGAAGTAACTACTGAATTAAGGTGAGAGTCGTCGACTTTCGAAACAGGACTCTTGAACCAGTTCAGAATTTTTCCGGTCATAAACGAAACGGTGGCCGGGTCTTGAATATCGGAAAGTGGGAAAGTCAGGTAAGCGATCTTTCCAAAAGCCGATTCGATTGACATTCCGACGTTCGAACCACCTTGCTCAAGGACAAGCGGTTTCGAGAATGTATCGGTTGGTACGAGTGGCTGCACAGGACGTTGGCTTAAACTGAACGCAGAAGGCAGTGTATCGGTAAAGACATTCCCCGGAACCACATTTCCTTTTGTCCATTGAGTGGGACCACTACCCGTAGGGATAGTCTGGAAGATCTTCTCGAAATTAACTGCGTATTTGTCCTTTGTCGTATCAACGATACTAGTACTAAAATATGTGAGGACGCTATTCGAATTGAAGATCAGTCTTCCGCCATGCAGCATATAGCTTCGTATGCTTTCGAGAGCAGTAGAATCCCCATAGTTCGCTCGTTGCACGTAAACTGTCCGGAAGTGCAAAAGATTATTGTTGAAAAGATCTCCGACTGCATCGTCATTCATGATCGCAGCATCGAGACCGAATTCCTTCCATGTTACAATATCCGGATCCTGCGGATAAACGGATGCCGCCCAATTCTTGATGATGAGATCGCGTGAATCGTTACCTACCAGTGTTCCGGAAATATTTGCAACGACGATTCCCGGATTCGTGCGGAGAAGGAGTGTAAAATCGCAAGATCCACGGAATGGTCCCAGCTTTTCCGAAATGAATGTTCCGGTTGCACTGGTATGCGCGCGAAGAACAAAGGAAGGGTACTCCATGCCGTTAAGTTTCAGATCCCATTCCGAAGGTGCGTTATGAGTGAGTTGAGGAAAGATCGTCATATCGGAATCCGTCATATTCCGTATTTGGAATTGACATGGCGTTGAGCCATTAAGGAAAAGAAAAGTGCTCACGCTTGGCCGCATGAACTGAACCTCCGGCACCGTCCAATTACATTGCAGGACCTCGCGTGTCGATTTGTTCTGAATTACAACCACACTTGCCAATCCATCCCGATCCCAATCCACGCCGATCTTTGAAGCAAAGCGGAAAGTCACAACCGTTTGCCCTTGCATTGCCAGAGCGAAGGGAAGTGCGTCTCTGATCTCGCCACTCTTCGGGTCGAGCGAGGGAAGAACGGTTCGCACGATATTGGTATGAAAGGGGATGTGGTTTACATCGGGGATAGGGAATCTGTCGTTGTAACGCTCCGTCACGATGACACCGATCGCCAGTTGTGTAAGATCGATCGCTGTATCGAGCTGGCGAACAGTTACATTAGCGATCACACTGTCGCCAATTACTTGCTGAGTAATATCGAGAATGAACGGAGAAGTTTTAGAGTATTCAGTCGAGATCCGGGCTCTAAGAGAATCAATTGGTAGTCCGGTCGGATCGAAATGTTTTCCCCCATTGAGAAAGATCTTTGGCACCGTATCGTTACCATAATATTGGCTGCGCACAAGTGAGAGCGGATAATCCGTGTAGAAAGGATTTACCCCTCCGTTTGTGCCATAAGGCAAGTACCATTTCACAATACAAAAATGTCCGGGCGCCTCGCCTTCGAATTGATCGATGACTTTATCGCTGATCGCGCAGGCATCATTCGAACTCGACGTGAATTCCTCGACAAGAGTACGGCGTGTCGTGTGTAATTGAGCCAGCACCGCCTGGCTCGAAAAAAGGATGAGAAGCAGGATGAGAAGTTTTTTCATGAGAATGGTAACAATACTTTATTTAAATAACTTCACGAAATGTAAAGTGTTACATCGATCGGTCGGCTGATTCGCGGTCCCTGGAAGTCTGAAAGCAGGTTCTCTATCTTATCTTGAGGAATGTCTGAGATGCCGAATTCTCGCCGGCCCGAATCCGGATCACGAATACCCCGGCTCCGAATGAGTGTGTATTGAGATTAATCTTGTTTAATCCCGATTCGAGAATCTTATCCGCTGCAAATATTCTTGCTCCTAAAGCGTCAAGAATTTCGATTTTGGCTGTTGCTACTTCCGGAGATTGGAGTGCAATTTCGAATTCTTCTTGCACGGGATTTGGGCGAATCGAGAATCCCATCACTTGCCCGTGCATTGATTTCCGTATCAATCGATCGTCACAACTATTCAAATACGTAAACTCAATGCCTGAAGAAAGCGGATAGGCAACACAACCCGTAAATTTCGGTTCATCTGCATTGAGTACGATCGAGTTGAGCGAGAATGGAGTGATCGTATCTTTTGTCAGGTACACTTCGAACTCTAGCTCAGCTATAGAACTATCGGCATCGGCAGCAATGAGCGGAAAGCCGGAAATGGTGAAATTCTTTCCATCCGAAGAAGTGATCGAATTTAATCCGGAGGATTTATTCTGTAAATAACCGAGAAGATCGGAGTCATAACCGGCGGCAATATGAAGAGTTCGAACATCGGTCAGTTCATTCGGAAGAGCTTTTAGTCTTACTTTCCATACGCTCTGAGCAGTGAGTGAAGCTTTATCCGCATCGAGCCAGATGTGAACCGGATGAGGGAAAAGATAGCTGTGGGTGAGTGTGATCGGAGCAACTGCATTATCGGCATTTGAAATAAAATGCAGTGATGCAGTATTCACACCGGTACCCCCGCTCGTATCAAGTAAGGTAAAAACCATGATAGATCTTTCCTCGTAAGGCGGAATTACGATTGGGAATATTCCGCTTTGCACAGCGAACCCTCTACCTGTGATCCACGTGCCGAATATTGTAATGCTATCGCAACAGTGGTTGGTCAGTTTTACGGCTGTGTCTCTGTATTCACAGGTTAGATGCGTGCCGAGATCCATTATGTCACTCGGGCCAGAGCTAAGAATTCGCACCGGTCGTGCAATTGAGGCTGTAAGAGGTATGGTAGTCTTAGATCCATCGGCGAGGGTGATCGTGACCACAGCCTGTTTGCTTCCTCCCGAAAGAGGATTGAGGGCGACATCAAGCACGATCGAATCTCCTGCTGCGATATTCCTTTTGCCGTTCTCCGAAAGTGAAAAATCCGGATCGCCGGAAAGAACTATGGAGTTGAGAGGAAGAGAATCGCAACCGACACTATAGAACACGAAATGGCTTTTTGCACTATCGCATAAATGCACGGTATCGAAATCCAGACTCTTTGCCGAAAGCGCGAATGCTGAAGGTCCGTGAGTTGCAAAACCGTTTAATGTGATCGCCGTATCAAAATGCTCATCGCCATACGGTAGCGAAAAGACTAAGTGCGCTTTCGCAGTCACTTGCGAGCTGCCTCTCTGTGAAGGTGAGAAATGCACATGCAGTAACACCGAATCGCCCGGATCGAGGATGACGGGAAGCCTGACCGGAAGAAGTCGATAGGGAGGAGGGAATCTCAAAGAATCCAGCCGTATTTCTCTGCAGCTTAGGTTGCGAAAATATATTGTTCCGTCAGAACTATCGCAGATCGGCGATTGAAAAGAACTCATATTCATGATAAGGATCTTCGGATCGGGCAGAACAACTGCAGAGATCGGAATTGTATCGCTGCCGATACTCGTCTCGATGATCAAATTCCCATTCTTAATGCCCGGAGTTATCGGACGGAAGTTAATAACGATCGTCTTCGTCGGTGTGCCGCGCCCGAGTGTTATCTGACTCGACGCTGCAAAGCTAAAGTCGTACTTCGTCATCTGATCCGCTTCGAAGTGGATGTAGCCGACTTTCAATCCTCTGCAACTCAGGTTCGATAGATGGATCGTTTCTTTGCCGCCGGCAAAGCATAAGGTATTTGCTGCAAATCGAATTGTATCCGTTTTGTCAATTGTCAGAGTAGCCGGATTGGCAGATACGACAATAACCAAGGGCAGTGTCGTATCGGAGCCAGACCAATCGGAAGCAGCAAGATGGAAGTGCAAACCGAGATTATAGGTCCCTGCAGCAGTTGGAAAGAAGGTAATCGAAGCAGGCGCAGAGATCCCCGTACGCACAATACTATTAGGGCTATAGGAGAGCCTATATGCCGCTGGCGGCAAGCTATCAATCTGAAGGGATTGAAAACGAATGAAGTCGCAGGCTGAAAAACCAAGACTCAGAGAAATTTTCGCAGAGTCGCATTCGCTGAGAAAAAGCGTATCGGGAAAGGGCCGGCTAATCTTTGTATCTAATAGTATCGGCCGCAGAAGAGATGAATCAATGAATCGAAGAAGCGGATCTCCGAACTTATACGTCATTGCATGGCATATGGCGCCGCGAGATGTTACTCCGCATAGCGGTGCATCGTCTCTTCCAACCGGGCCTCCGATAGCCTGCCATGTTGTTCCCAGATCGGTCGAGCGAAGTATTCCACCTTTGCCGGTCGTATCGGTTGCCATTGTTTGAGCGAATATGACGCAGCCATCACCGCCAAATCCGTCCGATAGATATTCCGATAGTACCGGTCCATAGGCATTTTGCCAGGTGGCGCCTCCATCAAAGGAGCGCTGGATCGCATCGCTTCCATCGCCACCGGAGCGAAAATATGTTCTGCTAAATGGAACCGCATATCCGAAATCCGATTCGACTCCGACTTCGCCATTTCGCCAGGACTTCCCATAGTTCGTCGTGTAAAGAGTCGGATCCTCATTCCTGTTTCCGATGGCGAAACTTCCACCCCATATTGCAATTCCGTTATCAAGATTTCCTACGATGCTTTCGCCGTCACGGAAATTCTTATCGATCGTATCCCACGTCTTCGCATGATCGTAACTTACTCTCCCGCTTGCATCGTAGAAAATATTATCTTTGATGTAGAGATTTCCGCTTGATGCTGGTTCCGGCAGCAATCTCCAATTTATTCCGCTATCCTGACTCTCCCATGCACCGGCGAAGAAAATATTGGCAGGAGTATAAAAATAGAATTGGGACTTTCCGACATTCCCAACAAAACTTAGATGTGTCCATGTTTTTCCGCCGTCAGTCGTGCGATAGGTCGATCCCGGTACGCTGACAAATCCATAGTCGGCATTCAGGAAGGAAGCTCCGATAGGAGGACTGCCATTTATTTTGGTGACAAAGGGTTTCCACTTCCCTTGCGCGAAAAGGCTGGGAATAGAGATCCAAGAATAAAGTATTACGGCAACAATGGTACGAACACGCATGTATCCTGTATTACGGCGGAGATATAAACGGCTTCCGACGGATAATTATTACAGCTTTTTGGGGAGGAAAGTGGGGGCAAAACCTACCTAACCTTCATAAATACTTGAGATACGGTGTGCGAGGACGTGATAATTCGGAGGAGATAAATTTCTTTTATCATGAATGTGCTGTTATTTGTATGAAGTTACCAGTTCATGTGTCTGGATTGCAATCTGGGGTGGAGTCTAAGGTTACCATGCTCTTGCGTGATATCAAGCAAGTAGTCGATCCTGAGTGAGATGTCCAACTATTTCTCTGTCACTTAACCCGGCAAAACTGCGTTATAAGTCGTTCACCACCATATTATTCATTATCCATATTTGTGAACCCCCATGACGACTGAAGAGATACGTTCGAAAAAACTCACCGACCTCGTAATTGTAAGAGATCCGAAAGTAGCATCGCAATATAAAAACGGCGTAAAAGTACCCATAACGACCTTCATTGAAGATTATATGAATGGCCGGGTCGATATAACCTGCGACGTTCAACAGCTTCTGCAAAACCGCACTCTGTTCTTTAATTATCGTTATGTTGGGCACCACCTGAAATTCCTATTTAGCCAATTCATTCCACAAGTTGTTATTCACTCGAAGAAGCAGGATGAACGCGTGATTCGCGATCATTATGACCGCGGAAATGATTTCTTCGGTGCATTCTTGGGAGATAGAATGATCTACACCTCTGCCTTCTTTAAGACGGGCAAGGAAGATCTCGAGACAGCGCAGGACAACAAGTTAAATCTTGTCTGCCAAAAGCTCCAGCTCAAAAAAGGCGAGCGCCTTCTCGATATCGGATGCGGATGGGGTACACTTGCTGCACATTCGGCAAAATATTACGGCACCGATTCGACAGGTATTACGATCGCCCAGGCAGGAGCAGATTATGCTAATGCTCAGATCGAACGTTGGGGCGTAAAGGATCATGCGCGCGTAAACCGTATGGATTACCGATCGATCCCGCCTGATAAGTACGACAAGATCTCTTGCCTGGAAATGGCAGAGCACGTCGGAATCAAGAACTTCCAGAAATTCATGAGGCAGATCGCCGGTCTTCTTAAGGATGACGGTTTGTTCTATCTTCAGATCGCTGGTCTACGTGCGGGTTACCATCAGGAGTCTCTCATCTGGGGTGGGTTCATGGGCCAATATATTTTCCCGGGTGCTGACGCAAGCATGCCGCTTTCTTTCGTCGTCAAACGTCTCGAAGGCGCCGGATTCGAAATTCATAGTGTCGAAAACATTGGCATTCATTACTCGCAGACGATACAGCTTTGGTATTATAACTGGCAATCTCACAAGGAAGCAGTTCTCAAAGCATACGGCGAATGGTGGTTCAGATGCTGGGAAATTTTCCTCGGCTGGTCGGTCGATATCGCCAAGCAGGGCAATTCGACATGTTTCCAGATCGTTTGCAATAAGAACAAAGATGAGTTCGATCGTCGCCGCTGGTTTGGCGGAGTCAATCTCGGCGAGCGCGACCTACATACAAATGGGCAAAAATATGGTGGTGCACCTATCTTGGAGAAGGCCCACCTATAAATAGTTAAGTATTAATAATAAGAGAGGCGCGATCCGAAAGGAATTGCGCCTTTTTTATGTATCTTTGCACCGAAAATAGTTTTCACCCTTACATAACGAACCTCATGTCACGGAAACTTGGACCTTCTTTTATTCTCCTTTTCTTTGTTATTTTGATCGCCGGTTGCAGCAAGACGGTAACAGAACCCAATAATGGAGCGCCTGCTCGCGGAGTGTTATCCGGAGTGATCCTCGATGGCGCCAGTGGCGATCCACTACCGGGCGCGACAATTACTTCGGAAGGACGAACTGCGATCACAAATTCCTCAGGAACGTTTGAGATCGATAGTCTCCTCACAGGCAAAGATGCGATTACTATTTCGAAGCTCGGCTACGATGGAATTACCGATACCGTGATTATTATTACCGATCATCTCACTCAATATACCGGCAGTATTTTCCCATCATCTCAAGGATTGATCGGAAGCTGGGAACAGGTAACAAGCGGGACTTTAGAAAATCTATCGAGTGCATGCTACGCAACGAAGACTACGATCTATGCCTGCGGCTTCGACGGAACATTGCTTCGCAGTTCAGATGCTGGGCAGAGCTGGTCTCTTATCCCAACTCCTACACAAGAGAATCTCTACTGTGTACATTTTAGCGATGCAAATAAGGGTGTTATTATGGGTAATAACGGAGCGATCTACACGACTGCAGATGCGGGTAAGACGTGGTCTGCTTCTCCTGACGGGAATGGATATGCGTTCAGAAACGTGTCCTTCGTCGATGCATTGCATGGATATGCTGTCGGAGGCGTCAGTAGCTTTTCTTGTGCCATCGTGAAGACGACCGATGGCGGGGCCACATGGTCGGATGAATCCAGTAATCTTCTTGCAGGTCCGCTTTATGGAGTACACTTTACGAGTTCGACAACCGGTTTCGTAGGTACGTATGATGGCTACGTTTTTAAGACGACCGATGGCGGTACAACATGGAATAAAGTCTACGCAAGCAATGCTTGGGTCCGTTCGATTTTCTTCACTGCTCCGAGCCTCGGGACATTTGTCGGAACCGTTGGTACCATCCAACACACGAATGATGGCGGATTAACATGGAGCGAGCAAGGTCAGATCAGGAACATTTCACTCAATAGTGTGGCCTATTCGGATTTCAAGCACGGTCTTACCGCAGGGGAAAGCGGATCGATCTATCTCACCAGAGATGGCGGTGCGAATTGGTTAGACCAAACCGTCACAGGTTTAAACCTATCGCTTCTTGGTGTTGCTCTCGCCGACTCAACACATGGTGTTATCGTCGGAGAGAATGGAACGATCCTGAAACCCATAATTAAATGAGGAAGGTCGCTCTCTTACCGTCTTAGTTCAACCGGAAACTCACCGATTGAGTATACCAAATCCGCACAGGAGTGGTATTCTGAAGTGCCGGTTTAAAATGCACTTTCGAAATAGCGTCAAGTACAGCTTGGTTGAAAATGAGATTGTCGGATTTAACGATATCGACTTTTTCGACCTTGCCGGTCTTTCCGATCAGAACTTCAAAAGTTACCTTGCCTTCAAGCCCGGCCTTCTTCGCTTCTTCGGGATAGACGATTAGGGATTGGATATTTTCAATTGGTTCTGGCTCTTTCGTCACTTCAATGAATTCATCCCGAGCAGGTTCAGCTTCTTCGACCGGTGCAGCAGGAGCCGGAGCAGGTACAACCTCCGTCGTCATAGCCATCATTGTATCGGCTGAGCCTGATCCCGAAGAGTGAGGAGTAAAATAGCGATATTGAAGCTTTTCAGGATGACTTTCATTGTATATTTCTGCCTGATCGTCATAGACCATTTGCGCCATGCGTACGTCGCTTCCCAGCGTCATGAGTTTAATAACATCTTCTTTGGTCTTGACTTTGGAATGTCCTTGAATGATCCCAGAGATCTTCCCGAGCGCATCATCAAGTTCTTGTTGGCTTTTCATGTGATTCGAAAGGGCAACGGAATCCTTCAGCATTTCCGATGTCAGCGACACGGATTGCGCCTTAGCAACGGCTTTCAGCACCGATTCAAGAGCCTCGCGATCTGAAAAGTGACCTTTAAGTCTTGCTACCAGTTTTGTCGCATAATCCTCCCTGGCACGGTACGCTTTTTGCAATTTTTCGATCTGAGTTCTGAAGCCGTTCTCTTCGTCAGCCAGGCGTTGTTTCTTTAATGCGCGAAGAGCAGGAACAGATTCTTCGATCCTTTCTCCCGTCGCCTTTATTGCCGCCTTAATATCTGAGTCTTGACCGACTTTCTCGATCAATGCTTCGGCGCGAAGAGGATTGTAGCCATGTGCCAAGAAAAGATCGTGGAGAGTGCCAGTAAAAGCGCCCACGTAAACACTTTCGTTCATTATCGACGCCATGAACTTCGCACTATCCTGTGGTAGCTGCTGCAGGCGGGCCGAAAGGCGGTCCCCGAAGGAATTAATGATAGCAAACATTTCCGGCCGTTGCATAGCAAGCGGATCTTTCAACTTTTCATACTCGGCCGTTAGCTTGCTGTTATACATTGTAAAGGCAAATAATCCGCCGGGATTCTTTCCTGTAGCTTTGATAGCTTCAGACAAATTTTCCTGGCTATTGCTCGCGCCAAAACCATGTACTTCGGCAGATAGGACCATTTCTCCTCTGTCCGTAATCAAAAAGTACCCCACTTCGACGGTCGAGTCGCCTTTCCTTTGTATCAAAAAGAGTCTGCCTTTTGCTTGAGCAGAATCAAAGATAACTTTCAGCAATGGCATCCTATTTTCATTTGCGTCGCGAGTTTCGCTGCGTGTTTCTTCTTTACTTCCCGAAGTACCGGTATTCGGTGAAGGAACTGAGAGGAATTGCGGCATGCCCGCGCCGGATCCATGGACGGGGGAGGCAATAATTTCGTGTTCGGTGATCGTAATTCGGATCATCGATCCCATCAATGCCGTAGTCCAGGTATCGTAAAGCTTTGGTGTTTGTGCGAAAGAAGTTGCAGCCCCAAAGAGCACACAAAAGAGAATAATGCGTTTCATGTTTTTGTAGTTATAGAGTGGCTTAGCGTTTACCGGAGTTGCTATCGGATGAATTCAGTTTGAACGATACGCTTTGCGTATACCAGACCATCGTCGGCTTGCCATGAAGCTTCGCCGGAGTAAAATGAACTTTCATAATTGCGTCGATCACGGGCTGACGGAAGATATCGTTATCGGCTTTAGAAATATCTATTTTCTTGACGGAGCCATCTTTGC
>JAUZOQ010000120.1 GCA_030706385.1 Bacteroidota bacterium
CACAAGCACCGGGCACTGCCTACGATCTGACCACTTCCAGTCATAAATTTGCCCCTTTTTGTTACTTTGACCACTCCGAAGTGTTCTTAAGGGAAAGAATCTGGATGAGTGTAGATCCTCGTACACTCCTCAAATGATGAATTCTTGTTCATAATGGCCCGGCGGGGGTAACAAAAGACTCGTTTTGGTGTCATTACTATGGACGGGAACAGTAGAAAAGGCGAAAAATGAAACTTCCCGCTCAAATAAACGAATACGGTATTAGAAAAGCTATCGGTCCGCAGAGGGATTGGATGGAACGATTTTTGGAGAACTTAAGACAAAATGTCGTATCTTTGCATTCCTATGTTCGGGCTCATTCACCACGGCCTACTGCATAGCATAATAATAACGCATTGAGAAGGAAATAAATCCCGGCTCTTCAAAGAATTTTGATAAGGATTGTTGCTTTTGAATGAATAGAGGCAGCTTTTGGAGCTGCCGAAGATGAAACGAGAAGGATGAGAAATGGTAAAGGCTAATATTTTAGACGACAAGACACTCAGGGAAAGACACCGCGATTTTGAGCGCGAAGCGATGCCGCACGTAACGGCACTTTTCAACTTTGCCCTCCGTATGACCAGCGACCCTGACGATGCCAACGATCTCCTTCAAGAGACCTACATGAAAGCCTACCGGTTTTGGGATAAATTCGAACCCGGTACGAATTGTAAGGCGTGGCTTTTCCGGATCATGAAGAATTCATATATCAATATCTACCGTAAGGAATCGAAAGAGCCCGATAAGGTCGATTATGAAGATATTCAGAATTTCTACAACACGATCCGTTCGGAGTATACTGATCCGAACGATATGGAAGCACGGTTGTACCGCAATCTTCTGGATGACGATTTGACGCGTGCCGTCGAGTCCTTGCCCGAGGATTTTCGCACCGTTGTCATTCTCTGTGATATTGAAGGATTTACCTACGAGGAAATTGCCGAGTTCGTCGATTGCCCGATCGGTACAGTTCGTTCACGGCTTCACCGTGGCAGAAAGCTTCTGCGCTCGAAACTGATCGAATATGCCCGCATCCGCGGATATAACGTCGATGAAGAGCGGCATCGCAAGTCCAAGCACGAAGAAGAGCTTGAACTCAGCGGCAATGGCCATCCGGCTCTCGGAAAGCTTCATAAGAATTAAGAGAAAAGGGCACATGAATTGTGCCCTTTTTTATTACATCTCCCCTCCCATCAAATCCCATAAATCAGAACTCACGAGGCGTGCTTTCGTATTTTTGTAATTCTTAGAATTACTACCAGTCAAAATTTCATGAAAATTCACGAGCATCAAGGAAAAGATATTTTGAAGAAATTCGGCGTTCCGGTGCCGGAAGGCCATGTTGCATATTCCGTCGAGGAAGCGGTGGAAGCAGCAACGAAACTACCGACTGCTATCGCCGTTGTGAAGGCGCAGATCCACGCCGGAGGCCGCGGCAAGGGCGGCGGAGTAAAAGTTGCCAAGAATATCGAGGAAGTACGTCAATACGCATCACAGATCCTTGGCATGACGCTCGTAACGCATCAGACAGGTCCTGAAGGAAGACTTGTCAAACGCCTTCTCGTCGAGCAGGGTGTAAATATTGAAAAAGAATTTTATGCCGGCATCGTCCTTGATCGTTCCTCCGGCCGCAACTGTATAATGGTCTCGACCGAAGGAGGAATGGAGATCGAGAAAGTTGCCGAAGAATCTCCGGAGAAGATCGTTAAGGTTTTTATTCATCCCACTGAAGGACTCAGGGAATTCCAGGTTCGCGAACTTGCATTTGCTCTCGGATTATCCGGAGAGGCATTCAAGCAATGTGTGAAATTCCTGAAGGCTTTGTATAGAGCCTACGAAGAGACGGATGCCTCTCTCTTCGAGATCAATCCTCTCGTCTTAACAAAGGAACAGCAAATGATCGCATTGGATGCGAAGGTAAACTTCGATGACAATGCACTCTATCGTCATCCGGAGTATGCTGCGCTGCGTGATCTTGATGAAGAAGATCCTCTCGAAGTCGAGGCATCAAAATCGAATTTAAATTACATCAAGCTCGATGGCAATGTTGGCTGTATGGTTAATGGAGCCGGGCTTGCCATGGCAACGATGGATATCATCAAACTTGCCGGTGGCGATCCAGCAAATTTTCTTGATGTTGGCGGCGGAGCAAATGCCGAAACCGTAGCAAGCGGATTCAGGATCATCCTTGGCGATCCGCACGTGAAGGCAATTCTGATCAATATTTTCGGAGGTATCGTGCGGTGCGATCGGGTCGCCACCGGAGTCGTCGAAGCTTCGAAGATCGTGAAGCCCCATGTTCCGATCGTTGTCCGCTTAGAAGGCACGAATGCCATCGAAGCCGGAAAGATCTTAGAGCAAAGCGGGATGAATTTTCTCGTTGCGCACGGCCTGACCGATGCAGCGGCGAAGGTGACGCAGGCGTTGCACGTGTAGTTTTCCTCGGACATTCGAAAAATCCCCTTCAGAAGTATAGATAGACTCTATCTACATTCTCTGAAGGGGATTGTTTATTGCATCGTTTGGCATTCGAAAAATGTCTCGATTCAGAACAAACGGTTGTCTATCTGAATAAGCTGACTCCGAGCCCTAATTTCCTATCTTCACCATCATAGTAGCTTTCGGCATTCTCCAAATGACGGCTCCAGTCTCAGGGCTCGAGATCGTGACGGCGTAGTAGTATGCTCCAGAGCGCGAAGTTTGCCCGAATGAGGAGCCATTCAAGACGATCTCGTGAGCCCCGCTTCCCAAAAGTGAATTGAATGGTGTGGCAATTACACGGCCTAAGACATCGGTCACAACCAACTCTACATTTGCAGTCTGCGAAAGAGTGATCGGTATGATCGTTCTATCGCTGAAAGGATTTGGAAGGTTCTGCCCTACACTAAACGGCGCATTGGCCGTTCCGTCAGATACTTCAACGGTCTTGGTTTCATGAGTTGTGCGTGTACCGTCGAGTGCGTAGTCACTCAACCTGTACTCATAAATTCCCGATCTTCCGGGAACGTCAATAAAGGCATAATTCCTGGTTGTTCCGGAAAATCCTGCTCCGAGAAGGGAAGAATTGTTCAGATAACTACCGACTACTTCGAAAGCATTCGAAGCATTTGGGTCGCTTATCAACCTGCGTTCAACTTCGAAGCCTGCATTATCTTTCTCGCTTGCAGTTTGCCAATTGAGAAGGACTTTCCCTCCGGTTTCAGCCATTGCGTTGAAGTCTGTAATTTCAACCGGCAATGAGCCGTCACGGAAAATAAGCTGAGCATAAATATCGTAGTTGCCGTTGCGGTTATCGCGCCAGACGGCGATACCGCCGTTCGTTCTGGCTACAAGCTCTACTTCATCGGCATTCGTCCCAACCCGGTTACTAACGGCAAGGCCCCATGACGAACCGGAAGGCGACGGTCCTATGAAGCGCTTCGGTGTTTTATCAACTCGTTGAGCATAGATTGAAGAATATGTCGAACTACTTGCATTGGAACGAGTGTCATTCCAAACGACGAGTAATTCTCCGCTCGTAGTCTTCACCGCTTTGGGGGAAGTCTGGTCATTATTCTCTCGGCAAACAGAAAATTCCTGGCTTGGGAAAGCGGGCCGGAGGGTATTTCCATCCGGAAGCAGTCGTGTCATTACCACATCGTGATTGCCCGAGAAATCTTCGTAGACTACGAGCAGACCAGCGACATTGCCGGTCCCCAATGAATCGTCGCTAAAGACAAGAGGATTGATCTGATCGCCAACCCAATCGGTGGAGATCTCCGCGCCAACCGTACTATTTCCCCAGACGAACGATCCGTCACTTTTGATACGGTTTGCAAGGATATTCCATCCCTTGCTGGTATTAAAGCTGTTATACTGCTCCCATGATACGCAGAGCTGACTTCCGTCCAGGGAAACCATCGGATTCCTGGACACATCGGATGTACCTACACCACCCTCGAAAATCTGAATCCCCGACCCATTTCCCCAGAGTACTGTTCCATTAGCATTGAGCCTTGTCCCCCAGATTGAAGCGGGAAGGCTTCCGCCGTTGACCCAAACAAGGTAGCAGCCGCCGCTGCCATCTGAGACAAGTTGTGGAGAGGTCTGTCGCAATCCTTGGGATATGATCGAAACTCCTCCGTTGCCGCCCCATGCAGGGCCGCCGGATGTAAGTTTATTCATCCAAATGTCGGGGCGTGTGTTCGAAGCTAAGCTGGATCTGCTATCCTCCCACGCAACGTAGGCGTTGCCGTTGCCATCGGAGCAAATTGCAAGATTCGTAGGAATAGCAGCATCTTTAACAACTGCGATTCCCTGACCGGAGGCTCCGTAACCTAATGAGCCATCCGAACCGATATGCTGAGCATAGAGATCTGTACCATTTGCCAGGGTTCTTGTGTCTTTCCAGGCAACATAGGCACCACCGCTTCCGTCCGAGCATATTACCGGCGAAGTCTGGTTAGCAGTTGAAGAGCAGATATTAACACCATTGGCCGTCCATTGGGCAACGCCATCGGCATTCAGTTTTTGAGCGTAAAGATCCCAATTATTGCCGCTTCGGAAGTCTTCCCAGACGACGATGATCCCGTTCGATCCATCGGAGCAGGCCTGCGGATTTTGTTGGCCGTTGCTGGCAATACAAACAGGGGTATTTTTTGTTGAATCGGACGACCATTGCGAATGTGCTTTTCCCCCAAAGATCGAGAGTACAAGAACTACAGGCAGTATCTTTTTCATCATAATCTCATAAAAACCCGCAAATTACCACTGGTTCAACGATATCGAAAATCCTTCGGGGAAAACTGAAGGGCGTATCTGGGTGGTATCGGGCAACAATCCGTTAATTGTAAGATAAAATATACAAAAAATGTTCCATTTTCGACATTATGCAACAATGTTGCCAAAGCAGATGTTTTCCCCGCTCGGATTTTAGCCGGAGTGGCGAAATTGTCAGACGCGCCAGACTTAGGATCTGGTATGGCGACATGTGCAGGTTCAAGTCCTGTCTCCGGCACTAGAAAGAGTGATTTGGGATTAAATAAGACCAATAGGGCTCTCAAGAATCAAAATCGAATAACATCCGTGGAAGCAAAAATTACTAATAAGTCGCAAGTACTTCGCGAACTCGAGATCTTCGTCGGCGAGGACGAAGTCAATAAGGCTTTTGATGAAGCCTATAAAACGATGCGGCCGAAACTTGCGCTGCCCGGATTTCGTCCCGGCAAAGCTCCGATGTCCGTCGTGAAGAAATTGCATGGCGATGCTATAGAAGGCGATACACTCGAAAAGATTGCCCAGGAAAAATTCAAGGAGTATGCGGAAGAGCAGAAACTCGAACCGATCGGCAGGCCGGTAATGACAGACTTGCATCGTCATGCCGGAGAAGGAGCACATTTCAAGATATCCTACGAGGTCAAGCCCGAATTCGATCTTAAAGATTACAACGGCCTTGAAGCTGAAGCGCCTATCTACTCTGTGACCGATAAGGATGTCGAAGAACGTATCCACTATCTCCGATTTAATTTTTCGACACGCGAAGAAGCTCAGGAAGTTTCCGACACCGAAACTATCGTCAATATCACATTCCAGGAAAAAGGACCGGATGAAAGCGGAGTGGTACCGCCACCCCAGACAACTGATGTCTACCTGCACGATCCGCAAGTTGTACCGGAGTTGCGCGACGGCCTGATTGGCAAGAAGGTCAGCGAGAAGTTCGAGATCACACTTCCGAAAACAAGCGACGATCCGAAGGTCGAGAAAAAGGATGTACCGCTCGATGTAACTATTAACAAGGCTGAGAAAGTGATTCTGCCCGAAATGAACGAGGACTTCTGTAAGAAGATCAGCCGGGACAAGGCAACGAATGAACTTGAAGTTCGCCTGCTTGTCCGTGAAGAATTGGAAGAGAATGCAAAGCGTAGAAGCACAGAGACTTTAGAGTCAAATATGGTCAACGCACTTTTGAAGATGCATGATTTCCAGGTGCCGCGCACGATCACGCATGCCTTGCTCGATACAATGATCCAGGAAGTGAAAGATGAGAACAAGCGTCGCGGTTATCCGGAAGATTACGGCATGAACGAAGAGGAATACCGCAAAATGGGTTGGAACACTGCCGAGACCAGGGGGAAATGGCTAATACTACGCGACAGGCTCGTTGAAGCCGAGAACCTTGAGGCAAACGAAGAGGATATCGCCAAACTCGCTGAGCGAGATGCAGAGCAGTACGGCATAGCAAAAGAGAACCTCTTGAAATATTACCTGTCCAACGACGAGATCAAGGAGAAAGTAAAATCCGAAAAGCTTGTTGCGAGATTAAGGGAAAAGATGAAGATCGTGGAGAAGCCGGTAGCAGGCAGTTAATAACAATAGCTTGTAGGTAGCCGGCCCTGAAACCGCAGTCCACAAAACAGAGTATAAACGTATATCAAAATATCTATTATGAACGATTTATTTACCAATAGCTACTATAGCTTCACTAGCGAGCTTGCGAACGGTTCATTCAATTCGCCGCTCCGTAACGCACTTGTACCGATGGTCGTCGAGCAAACTTCGCGCGGTGAGCGGGCATACGACATTTATTCGCGTCTGTTGAAAGAGCGCATTGTCTTTATTGGAACTCCGATCGACGATACAGTAAGCGGACTTATTATTGCGCAGCTGCTTTTTCTTGAATCGGAGGATCCCGATAAGGATATCAACATCTATATTAATTCACCGGGCGGATCAGTCTCCGCAGGTCTTGCGATCTACGATACGATGCAGTACATCAAGCCTTCGTGTGCAACAATCTGCTTGGGCATGGCAGCTTCGATGGCATCGTTGCTCTTGGCTGGCGGTGCGGCAGGCAAGCGCACATCGCTTCCGCATTCGCGTATCATGATCCACCAACCGCTGGGCGGAACGCAGGGGCAGGCAACGGATATCGAGATCTATACGCGCGAGATGATGCGTACGCGTCAGGAATTGTACCAGATCTACGCAACGCATACAGGCAAGCCGATCGAAGAGATAGCGAAGGATTCCGAGCGTGACAATTATATGACTCCGCAGCAGGCAAAGGATTATCATCTGATCGATAATATCATGACGCATAATGAGATGAAGAACCTGCCGCAAACACGGCTGCAAAGCCTCGGTGCGGGTCCCTCCGTTTCTCAGGAGAAGGCACCTTCATCGACCGGAGGCGCAGCTCGATAAGTGTAGATGCCTTAGATAAAAGAAAAGAGCGGTGAGATTATTCACCGCTCTTTCTATTTATGGCTTCAGCAATTCTTATTTTCTTTCCTGCTGGTCGCGCTGAGTGTCGTCAGTCTTGACACGTGCCTTTGCCTTATTGACCGTATTCTTCGTGGAGGTCTTCGCCTTTTTCCATGAGCGTTTTACTTTATGCTTGGCTTTGTTATAGGTTCTCTTTACTCCTGTATGTTGCTCTGTTTCCGGTTTATCCTGACTGAAGCCGGTGATTGGTGCTGAAGAAAGCAGAATTGCCACTCCCAGAACATAGCTTAGTTTTCTTAACATAGTATTTCCCTTTGATTATGATGGTGAAAAAAATGAACCAACCACTAGGTTGCGTTCGGTTCGGGGAGTTGAAAATCAATTTATTACCATGCTTAGTGTGAGCGGCCACAGTGACTTAACTTCGAGAACTCCTGTCCTTTGCGGTGCATCGTCAACGCGTCCGTGAGCATCCGAACACCACTTGGCAGTGAAGAATCCTATACCGGCACCGAGTACGCAATCAGAGATCCAATGATAGCCCTGATACGCGCGCGCAAAAGGCGTGAATGCTGCAGGTACATAGGCAAGTATTTTCAGCCACAGTGGATCCGCATTGAATGCAAGCACTGTGGAGATGGCGAAAGCCTCGGTTACGTGCCCCGACGGGAATGAATGAAAAGCGTCATCAGTGATGCTGAAGTTAAAGAATGAGCCCTTCCCTAAATGTGCGTATGGTCGTGCTCTGCCGATCGTATATTTAAGTATCGCAACGATGGAACCTGCATAAAGGCATGATTGACCGATCTCAAATGCGATCTTGCGAGCCGTCATATCTCCCGTAATAAGAGAATAGCCTCCGTAAGCACCAAATAGGATAAATGGTGTATAGAGACCTCCGTAAAAATTACCAAAGGCTGCTGGAAAACTATTATAAAGTACCTTATTATTGAATATGACTTCTCGCGCCGGAGCCTCTAAGGCATATGCGATTCCGGTGCCCGCAACGAGCGAACCCAAAATGATCGCATCTGAACCTCCCCAATGAAGAGGTGTTGTATAATAATGTCCGGTTTCTCTCCAAAATTGTGAGAAATTGTAAGGCAATCGCGTTGAATCGCCTCCTTTTTCCTGTCCGAAAGTGGGTACGGCGAATATTGAAAAGAGGATGACGATCAGAAATTTATTTTTCATTCGTTTTTCAAAA
>JAUZOQ010000121.1 GCA_030706385.1 Bacteroidota bacterium
ACTAAGCCCTTAAGGATCCCTCTGCGCTTCATATTCGGATTATCCGCCATAGTAATAATTCACAATATATGTGTTATGACACACAAAATACGGGAAATGTGACACGGGGAGTAGGGATTTCAAACCTTGACGTATGCCTCAACAGCATCAGCATCAGTTAAGATCGACCCAGACACTCTTTGTTTCAGTGTAGAGATCGATCGCTGATTTTCCGAGTTCTCTTCCGAAACCGGAATCTTTATATCCGCCAAAGGGAAGAGCGTTATCGGTGGTTGAGATCGTATTGATCCAGACAGTACCGGCCTTCAGCGAACGAGCAAGTTTATGCGCTTTTTTTATGTCGCGGGTCCAGATCGAAGCAGCGAGCCCGAACTGAGAATTGTTCGCCTCGCGCAATGCTTCTTCGGCGTCCTTGAAGCGAATGACGCTTGCCACGGGTCCGAATATTTCTTCCTGCGCAACACGCATGGAATTAGTCACTCCTTCAAGAACGGTTGGCTTCATGAAATATCCTTTCGTGCCGATGCGTTCGCCGCCTGTAGTGACAATCGCGCCTTCCTTCTTGCCGATATCCACATAGTTAAGTACGTTGTTCAAGTGCTCTTCGGATATGAGTGAGCCTAAACGAGTCTTCGGATGCAAAGGATCACCGGCGACCATCTTTTGCGCGCGGCTTGTAAGAACGGACATGAACTGGTCATAGCCGCTTTCCTCGACAAAAATACGTGAGCCGGCCGTACACATTTCTCCTTGATTGAAGAAGATACCTCCGAGAGCGTACTTGGCAGCAGTCTCAAGATCGCTATCGGCAAAAATGAGATTCGGTGATTTCCCGCCAAGTTCAAGAGAGACGCGCTTCAACGTCTTTGACGCTGCCCTCATGATGGATTTGCCGGTTTCAACACTTCCAGTGAAGGCGATCTTATCGACATCTTCGTGCTCGACGAGTGCAGCTCCGGTTGCGCCGCCGCCGGTGATGACATTAAAGACTCCCGGAGGTATTCCAGCCTCGAGAGTGAGTTCTGCGAATCGAAGAGCTGTCAAAGGAGTTTGCTCGGCAGGTTTTAAAACGACGGTATTGCCGCATGCAAGAGCAGGCGCAACTTTCCAGGAAAGCATTTGCAGCGGGAAATTCCAAGGGATGATCTGTCCACAGACTCCGATCGGCTCGCGTAGCGTATAGGCAAAGGCATCGCCTCCTTTCGAGACCGGAATCGTTTCACCGGTGATCTTCGTCACCCATCCTGCATAGTACTCGAAACATTCAGCAGCTTGCGGCACATCGAACTTCGACGATTCGAAGATCGGCTTTCCCGTATCGAGCGTTTCAAGTTCTGAGAGCTCTTCGGCGTTTGCCCGCATGAGTTCGGCAAGTTTGAGCAGGCAACGAGTCCTATCGACTGCATTCATTTTACGCCACGGACTGCCTTCGGAAAACGCTGCTCTGGCAGCTTTGACGGCGCGATCGACATCTTCCGTGCCGGCTTCGGCGATCTGGGTGATCACATTGGCTGTGGCTGGGTAATGCGTGTTGAATGTCTTGCCGTCCTGGGCATCGACAAATTCGCCATTAATAAAAAGTTTGCCGGGTTTCGGTTTTGCCTTCAGGGGTTGAATATCGGCCAGAATATCAGGTGTAGATGTATCGCTCATGAGTTAGTGGATATTTCGTTCGTATTGTAAAACTTGTTTAATCTTTTGAGTCCTCCGTAGCAGCACGTTTCTTCTCCTTTTCGTAGTACTCGGCGCGCTCCTTGAAATATTCTTTATCTTCCTTAGATGAATATTTTAGAGCCAGTTTCGAATCGGCGATCGAACCATCGTAATCCTTCAGATAATATTCAACAAGAGCACGGGTGTCGTAGTAGTTCGGGTTTTTCCCATCCCGCGCGATCGCTTCGTTACTGAGGGCAAGAGCAGAATCGTATTTCGTGCTGAATGTCGTAAGATCCCATGCAAAATTATTCAGGAGATCAGGGTCGCGATCTCCGGTAAAAGTGAAGATGGCGTTGTAGTATGTTGCAATGCTATCGATCTTCTTTCTTGTCTGGTAATATTCCACGAGATCACGATATCCCGCGATGATGACTGCACTATCGGTACGACGGTCAAGACTTGCAAGCCAGCCTTTAAGATACGCAACATTACCCTCTTGCTTGAAACGCAAGTAGGCATATTCGGCAGCAGCTTCTTTCATGACTTGAGGTGTCTGCCCGAATCCCGGATGACGAGCCAGCAGATCGTAGTGATACAAGATACTGTCGTAATCGAAGCGCTCCATCATGCGGTCGAGGTAGCGCTTATGCTTATCCAGATTTTTCGGATCGCTCCAGAAATCCTTTGCCAGGGACTCAATAGTATTCTTACCATCGAGATAATCCCGTACCGTCTTAATAAATTGATCTCCCGAATAATTCTGAAGATTCGGAATCCGCTCGATCTCCGATCCATCGGGACGGATAATGATGGCAGTAGGCCGGGACACAATATCGTAGCCCTTCTCTAACTTATCAAGCCGTGAGCCAAGAGTTCGAAGGCTATCGAAGCCGACTTCCGGCGGAGGATCGACTGAGTAATCATGAAGTGCAAGTTCAAAGTTCTTCGTGAGAAAAACCATGACGTCGGCATCGCGCAGAAGGCTATCGCGGACGTGAATACTTGTGGGCTCAACGTAATCCACATTAAATGCCATGACCGGACGCTGGCTTTTCTGCGCCGCCTTCATGGCATCGTCGAAGAACTTTTTAATGGGAAATTGCCACTGGTTGCGGGCAACAATTGCATGAATGGTGTCGCCAATTGCAGATTCAGTCTCTGCAACTTGTGGATGTATTTTTTTCTTCTTTTTCTTTTGTGCCTGAAGCGATTCTGAGGAAAACAGAATAATAAATGCGAGGACTACGACACCGAACCCTCTTAAGGTTAAGGCGCAGCCAGAGTTAATCGAGAAATGCCGAGAAATAATATTTTGAATTATCTTATTCGGCACGTTCTGTAATGCGCTTGATCGTCTCTTCATCATACCCTGCCTTGCGTAAGTTCTCCGTATCCTGAATAGCATCGTAGACGAGATGCAGCATTCTTTGCGACATCCCCATCATCGAGAACCCGCCATCGTGGAAAAGGTTTTGCATGGTCACCTTGCGGGTCAGATCGGAAAGCAGCGTTGTGCAGTAATCGCCGCATTCCTCAGCGGTGGCGTTTCCGAGCGGCGCAAGGAGATCGGCGAAGTAAAACATCTTATCAAAATCTTCGATACCGCTTCCGGCCCTTGTCCATGTGGGTGATTGCGAAACGGTATTGACGCGAATCTTCTTCGCTCCGAGCCGGCTGCCGAAATTCCGAGCAATGGATTCGAGGATCGATTTGGCCTCTGCCATATCGGTATAAGTCGTGAATGGCCTCTGGGCCGCCATGTGCGTCAGCGCCAGAACACTTGCATGATCGTTAAGCACATCATTAGCAAGAGCTGAGTTGATCAGCTTATGCAAAGAGAGACCGGAAACATCCAGCGTCTTCAGGTACCAATCGTAATTCAGATTCTCATACGGAATGCCTTTGCGGATATTCGCCGACATGCCGACTGAATGCACGAAAAAATCGATCTTCCCGAACTTATCTTTCACGGTCTTGAAGCAGGCATCGATCTCCTGCATATTGGTAGCATCGCAAGGGATCAGCGGTGCGTCACCGCACATCTTTGCTAGCTCCTGGGGCTTCCCGATACGTAGGGCAAGCGCAACATTACTGATCGCAAGCTCCGCACCTTCGCGGTATGCTGCTGTTGCGATGTGCCAGCCGATGCTCGACTCATCCAAGGGGCCAAAGATAATCCCTTTCTTCCCTTTCAAAAGCCCGTAAGATTTTTCTGCCATATGAGTGGATTTTTGTGAGAGGAGATAAACACGGAAGCGGATGTAAATGTCTCAGGGAGATCGAGCCTACTCTTCTGCTTCCTCGAGCAGGTGCAGTTTGTTTTGTGACCATTCATATACTTCAGGTGGCCCAAGAATGGCATCGTTCCATCTGCCATTCTCATCGGAAAGCTCGGGAGAAATCATAATTTGGCGCTACTGTAGTTTGAGTCTAAACAACAATCGCTTCGGAGTCAGCCTTTCCTCGGAGAAAAATATGTTCAAGGCACTCTTAGTATCCATACTCTTCCGTATCACCAAAAGATCATTAACACTCAATGCGATCGGATTGAACGTTCCGATACCGTTCTTCTTGAGCCTAACATTACCTTGCTCATCTTCAACAATAAGCGAGGTCGGGCAATCATCGCAGGGAGTGTCCCGATAATAGTATACTACAATCGAATCTCCTTTCTTCACTGAGTCGGCATGAATCACGATTTCATGGAAAGCAGAGTATTCATCGAATTCCTTGATCTTCTTCTTATTATAGAAGACGTGCCAAACATCGATGGTATCGCACTTTCCGGAAGGTACGAACTCGATCAGTAAAACGAAAATCACAAGGATTCTTTTTAACTTCATACTATTAGTGGGATGAGGTTTTCAATCAACTTTTCTGCTCCTCAAACTCATAGAACACCAGGCCCGAAAGTAGCTTCGGATAGAAATATGTAGATTTCTGCGGCATGAACTCGCCGGAGCCTGTCACATCGATCACTTCATGCGAAGTTGTCGGCTTGAGGATGAAGGCAGCATCATAATCGTGGCCGCTTAGCATTGAATCCAGCTCCGGAAGTGTATGCGGATAGAGCAGATTCGTCTTGTTATCGATCTCCGCCTGAGTGAGCCCTGCAATCGGCTTCAGGATCTTCTCATGCAACCGGTACACGGCAAGCTTTTCTAGCGGTGAGGAGCTCGCGAGATCGGAAGTATCTTTCACAAGAACAAACTTTGGCTCCTCGGGCATCTGGATAAGTGTGAGTGCATTCGCATCGGTTGCCAAATGTTTCATACCCTCGTCTCTAGAATCCATTAGCTCGACTGAGAACTTCTTCCGTAGTTCTGCAATGAAAGAATATTGGTTGAAATCTGTCTTGTCATGAAGGATTCTATGTGTTGGCAGGATGATGGTTCCTTCGGAATGAAGATTGGCGATGAAGATCATCATATACTGGGCTGCGGCATTCTCCGGATTGGCCTGCGCATAGGCCAGCGCTGTCTCGTAGCGATGATGCCCATCGGCAATAATGATCTTTTTCCCTGCGATGAGTTTTTCTAGTCTTGTAACCTGAGCAGGATCCGTTAGTCTCCAGCTTGTGTGACGTACCGAATCGCCGGTAGGCAGCAATTCGTCGATATCGGCAATCGGAGCATTGGCGACAACACTATCGATCGTATGATCGAAGACGAGCGAGGCATCATCGATAAGTCCGAAGATCGGGCTGAAGTTCGTCCTGGCGATTACCAGAAGTTGCATTCTATCCTTCTTCGGTCCGGAAAGCGTACGTTCGTGGGGCAGAACATCGCCGCTCGAATAGGGAGTCAGCCGCAGCCTTCCAAGGACTCCACGGCGAGTAACTTGCGTGCCATCCGGTGTCTTGAATGTCTGGTAATAAACGTAGAATGCCGGCGAGTTTTCGGGTTGCAAAATGCCATTTACCTTCCATTCGTCGAAAAATTGCTTGGCGCACGTATATGGATCGGAATCGTGGTTTAATTCCAGTCTAACGACATTATGCGGATCCTTCTTATACAATTCAGCCTGCTGCTCCGGTGAGATCACATCGTAGGGCGGTGAGACGACGTCTTTCATTCTGACCTTGTCCGTATTGTAACGTGTACCGATAAAGGGTTCAAACGTATTCATTTCCTTTTTTTATCTATTACTCGATTCCTGTAATTCCTATCCAAGACCCAGCTCATAACTAGAACGGCAAAAATAATTATCCCTGCAAAAAGATATACTGTCGTTTCGTCCGGACGTCCTCCTTTCCCGAGCGCACGCCCAACAACGATGAGAGCACCGACGATGCAAGCAAGTACACCTTTGTAGAAGGTTGTACGATAGCTTGCGACTTTGAAGAATGAAAACATTTGTCACAAAACTACGACAGATCCTCCGTCGTGAATGCTATGCACTCAGACTCCGTATCCCATTTCCCTCAAGACATTCTTGTCATTGCGCCAATCGCTTTTCGCCTTTACATGAAGCTCCAGATAAATGGGATGTTCGACAAACTGTTCGATGGACTTCCTTGCACGGGCGCCCAGTGCCTTTAAGGTCTCGCCTCCTTTCCCGATCAGAATAGATTTCTGCGAATCCCGTTCGACAAGAATATCGGCACTTATGAACCACTTCCCTTCTTCTCGCTCGGAATATTCCATGATCACGACTTCTGTCGAATACGGGATCTCCTCGCGGAACTCGTGAAAGATTGCTTCCCGAATGAGCTCACTGGCGAAGAAACGCTCGTTCTGATCGGAGAGCTGCTCGGTATCATAGAACGCTTTCTCCGATGGAAGATATTTATGCAGTACCTCCACAAGTTGTTTGAGATTGTACTGCTTCTTCGATGAAATTGGAATGATATCAGAGAAGATATTCATCTCGCCATATTCTGCCAACAGAGGCAATACTTTCTTCTTATCTTTGAAAAGGTCAATCTTTGAAACAGCCAGAACGATCGGTTTCTTTCCGGCGATCTCGACATATTTCTTCCATTCCTTCGGCAATGCACGCTCAGGCGAGAGCGTTGCCTCAACAAGGACAAGAATAACATCGGCATCATCGAACGATCGGCTGACTTCCGATAGCAACGCTTTATGGTGCAGCGTCGTCGGCCGGGGCATGATGCCGGGAGTATCCAGAAAAATGATCTGCTCCGATTTGGTAGAGTATATTCCAAGCACACGCTTGCGTGTTGTCTGCGGCTTGGCGGAGATGATCGAGAGTTTTGTGCCCAGTAAGGCATTGAGCAAAGTTGATTTGCCTGCATTAGGAATTCCGGCGATCGCACAATAACCTGATCTAAAATTTTCCGACATGAGGTCAAGGTTCATTTAATAATTCGCGCACACGAACGTCACAACTCTTCATTGCTTCTTCCGGTGTTTTCTTTTTATAGAGTGCCTGAGCGGTCTCATCTTCCAGGATCGCCTCGATCTCCAACCACTTCGGATGCACAGGTGTCATCCGTGCATGAGCAAGTTGCTCGATAAACACTTTCCCTTGATTGCGATTGAGATAAAAGCTATCTTGCTGCAAATTCTTATCTGCAGGAAAAATATTGAAGGCTTTGGCAAGCCGAAGTTCGTTATCCGGCCGGGTAATGAAGGCAACAAGCTTTTCTGATTCGGCTTTCCGTTCGGAGTTCGCATTCACTGCCAAATATTCGCCTCCGGCAAATGATATACCGGGATGGCCGTTATTACCGGGAAATGGTGCGCAGACCCAATGAAAATCTGCCTTCTGCAAAGGGGCGAAGAGCCAGGAGCCGCTATAGAGTATTCCGAGACTGCCCCGCTTAAAGAGATCATCAAGATTCTTCTGTGATTCCAGGACTCCGGCATTCAATTGTTTTACATAGAATGTAAGCGCCTCGATATTGGCTTTCGTCGCAAAGGTTGGGCTACCGTCCCTTCCAAGAATCTCGCCTCCGTTCGACCATATCTGCGGTAAGATCTTCTTATAAAGCCGATGCACGTCGGAGCCATTGACGCCAATGCCTTTCCCAACTCCCTTCGTCTGGATTGCTTCACCGAATTGATACATTCCATCCCATGTGCTCAGAGGATCAACCCTAAACTTCCCTTTGATCAAGATAGAATCCGTAGCCTGATCCAGCAGATCCCTGTTAATGAACAACACTCTGGTATCGACAAACCAAGGCACGGCATAAAAAAGCCCCTTCCATTTTCCCGGCTCGTTGGCATATTCCGGAGCCTGCTCAAAGCGCGGTTGTAATGAAGAAACATTCGTGAGATTCTCCAACACGTTACTCGAAGAGAACTGTGCAATCCAATCGCTTCCAAGTTCTAGGACATCGGGAGCAGTGCGTGCATTAAAGTTGATCATGAGCTTAGTCTTGCCATCTGCCCATGAAAGATCCAGTACCGCGACATCAAGTCCGGGATTCTCCTTCTTAAAATCACTGAGAACGGAATCGAGTACTGCACGCTGGCCGGGTTCTGTCCAGAAGTGAGAGAAGCGAAGAGTAATATTTTTTTGGCTCTTCGAGCAAGAGCTAAGCGCAAACAGTACTGCAAGGAGAACGGATAGGACAGTCAAACCTGCGAGGAGAGTCGGAATCCGCCACCGAGGCAACCTAAACTTTTCAAACATATTCATGGCACGAAGGTAGTTTCGATCGCGAGGCAAGGAGAGGAACCCTGCCTCCAATTTCTCGTTCGGCGTATGGGCAAGAACATGGATCCGAGTGGGGTTAATCCCTCATCAGACTCCGGCGCCATGACAATTCTTGTAC
>JAUZOQ010000122.1 GCA_030706385.1 Bacteroidota bacterium
ATCTATGCTCTTGATTTCCTGAAGCGCTATCCGTATGATAAGTACCTTATCATGAGCAAATGGGGAAAGGCCGTGATGAAGGATGAACTGAAGATGCCGGAACCGGAAAAAGCTTTGAAGGCCTATTACACACGCGCATTTGCCGATACTGATCTCACTGCGCCATTGGCCTCGGGGACGACCGATCTGGATGCATTTGTCATCATTCCGGCGACTACATCGACAATTGGAAAGATCGCCTCCGGCATTGGCGATACTCTCATTACCAGAACTGCTGCTGTATGCTTGAAGGAGCGATACAAATTGATCATCTGTGTTCGCGAGACTCCGCTTGCGACGATCACGCTGGAGCAATGTGCGAAATTGTCACGCGAGGGAGCGATCATTATGCCCATCTCTCCGCCGCTCTATTTTATTCCGAAGACTATCGATGAATATGTTCAGGGCTATGTCGATAAAGTCCTCCAACAATGCGGCATTGCTTCAGGCAAGGGATGGCGTGCAGATGAATTAGAATAAGATGGCAAAACGCGAGATCTACCACTCACTTCAGCAGTTTCTGCGCATGCTCGAGAAGGAAGGCGAATTGCTTCGCATAACTGCTCCTGTCGATCCGCATCTTGAAGCGGCAGAGATCGCAGTGCGTTCGATGCGCGAAGGCGGAAAAGCTTTGTTATTCGAGAATATTACTGGTTCGAAGTATCCGCTTGCCATGAATATTCTCTCAAGCGATAGAAGAGTCGAACTTGCCGTAGGTGAAGATCCTAACGAACTCGGCGAGAGACTTCTTCATGTAGCCGAAGAGCTCATGCCGCCGAAACCCGGAAAGATCGTACAACTTTTGCGGCCACTGGCATCACGACTTCTTGGAGCACGAAGCTCGATGCGAATTTCAGCTCCCTCTCAGCAGAGCATCTCTCCGGGCAAACTCTCTGATCTGCCCATCTTGCAGACATGGCCCGATGACGGTGGAAAATTCATCACACTGCCGCAGGTATTCACGTATGACCCGAAAACCGGCAAACGGAATATCGGCATGTATCGCATGCATGTTTATGACGATACAACGACAGGGATGCATTGGCAGATCCAAAAAGGGGGAGGGTTCCATTACTCTGTAGCTGAGGAGATGAATAAAGCATTCGAAGTTGCAGTAGCCATCGGCTCTGATCCGGCTCTCTTACTTGCTACGATCGCTCCTCTGCCGGAAGGACTCGATGAAGCGCTGTTCGCAGGATTCCTGCGGGGAGCCCCAACTCGGATGGCGCACGGAAAACGCATATCCATCGACGTGCCTGCAGAAGCAGAATTTATTTTGGAAGGATTCGTACCTCCGAACGAACGCAGACTTGAGGGACCTTTCGGCGATCATTTCGGGCATTATTCGCATGCCGGAATGTTTCCGGTTTTTCATATCAAAGCAATTACGCATCGCGAGAATCCGATCTTTGCAGCGACCGTTGTCGGCAAGCCTCCGATGGAAGATAAATGGTTGGGCGATGCCACACAAAGGATTTTGGGGCCGTTAGCACGGCTTATGCATCCAGAGGTTCGGGATATCTGGGCATATTACGAAGCAGGATTCCATAATCTCCTCGCCATCTCCACAAATCAGAGATACGGTAAGGAAGCGATGAAGACAGGAATCGCCTTAGTAGGTGAAGGCCAACTCTCGCTCACTAAATGCGCCGTGCTTGTCGGCAGTGCTACAAATAACCGAAATTTTCTCGAAGTTCTCCGGGCGATCCGCGATCACTTCGATCCTCATTATGATTTTCTCTTGCTTCCAAATGTTCCTCTTGATACGTTGGATTTCACGAGCTACACCATGAATTTGGGCTCGAAGATGATCCTCGATGCAACGGCAAAACTCTCCTCCTCTTCAAGCGGCGGCAACTATCCCCTCCGCCGGGAAAGCGAATTCTACGCTCAAACCGGCCTTTCTTTTAGGAATCCGAACGAGTTGGATATGCGTATTAGGCAGTATAAGCTCATTGAAGATACGCTCTTAGTGGTACAGGTCGAAGGTGCATATACCTCTTCCGAGAATGCTGCCAAGTATGGAGAAGGCGAGATCCGTCCTTCCACTCCGACGATTGGACACCAGGTGATCGAGAAGTTGATCGCCAGAGAAAATATTCATTTTCTACCGCGAGGTACAAAGATCGTTGCAGCAGTAAGTATGGATATTAATCTTGAGAGCATTCAAGAAATCATCTGGGGTATCTTCACCAGGTTCGATGCTGCCCGGGATGTAACCTTCACATCGATGCAACTCAATGGAATTGCGCCGAACTATCAGGGAATCATGGGAATCGACGCCACGTGGAAGATCGGATATCCGAATCCTTGTCTGATGTACGAAGATATTTCCAAGAGAGTATCCGATCGCTGGAGCGAATACGGTTTCTGAACAACATACATTCTGAAGGTATCCCCGGCCTTGCAGTTTCGTCATCAATTCACCCGCTACAATTATATGAAAAGAATTATTCTATCGTTCTTGCTTGCAATGGCGTTCCTCTGCGCCTATTCTGCTGATGTCTCTACCGCGTTAGCACAGGGACCGGAAGGAAGCAGTTTCGGATTCGGCATCATTCTTGGAGAGCCGACAGGAGCCACACTGAAGCTCTGGACGAGCCCTGAAAATGCAATTGTTGGAGATGTCGGATATTCCTACTTTGGTGCTCCGCGATTCGATATCGATTACCTCTGGCATTTTGCACCATTCAGATCAACGGTTGCCAAACTATACGCAGGTATCGGTGGTGCCCTGGGATTGGGAAACGGTTATTACGGCTGGTACTATGCCAGAGATGACGGAAGACCGTTTTACTACCGCTATTATTATAGCAGCAGCGTTGGCTTTGGCATTCGAGCAATGTTCGGATTGAATGTCATCCCGCGTCGCACGCCGCTGGAATTCTTTCTTGAGGTCGGGCCGCTTATCGGCGTCACGCCTGCTTTCGGAGTGGCAGTCGATTGGGCGATCGGCGTTCGCTTTTATCCTTGATCGCGCAGACTAACCAGTCTCACATGTTTCAGTCCTGCGATCGCCGAAATGGTTTTGATCACTTCGGCAGGGACTTCGTTATCAACGCTAATAACGGTGACGGCATCCTTTCCAGGCTCTATGCGTCCGTTAGCAAGTCCGGCAATATTGACGCGTGCATTTCCGAGGATTGTACTGACTTTTCCGAGAATTCCTGGAATATCGGGATTGAAAAAAACGAGCAACGTGCCTTCGGCAGGAACATCGACACGGTACTTGTCAATTTCGACAATGCGCGGAGTAGCATCGATGAGTAATGTGCCGCGAATGGAGTGTCTTGCTGCTCCGCTTTCGATCTCGATCAAGATACTATTGGTATAGCTGCCGAAATGATCGGTCATCGATTCCGTTACCTTAATGCCTCGCTCCTTCGCAAGAATCGGAGCATTAACATAATTAATATTTTCCTGATACGATGAGGCCAGCAGGTCTTTCAGGATGGCAAGTGTCAATGCCGGAGTCTTTTCACGCGTCACATCGCCAGAATAGGTAATATGAATAGCATCCAACTTGTCCCGCGTTCCCTGGGAAAGGAATGCAGCAAGCTTATCGCAAAGAGTGAAATACGGTTGTAAATGTTCACGCTCGCGTGCATCAAGCGCGGGAAGATTTACTGCATTAAAGATCGTGCCGTTACGCAACGCCTCGATGATCTGCCTGGCCACAACCATTCCAACATTGATCTGCGCTTCTTCCGTACTGGCACCCAGATGCGGAGTTGCGATGAAGTTCGGAAGATCAAGAAGGGGATTATCGGTCGGTGGCTCTTTGCTGAACACGTCGAACGCTGCGCCTGCTACCTGTCCCGATTTCAGTGCTTCGGCAACGGCGGCTTCATCATAGATTCCTCCGCGAGCGACATTGACGATCCTGACGCCCTTCTTGCATAATTTCAATTCTTCGGTTCCAATCAGCTGACGAGTATCTTTTGTGATCGGAACATGAACGGTGATAATATCCGATCGCGAAAGTAAGGTTTTGAGATCGCATAACTCTACTCCCAATTCCTTTGCACGATCGGAGCTTGCGTATGGATCGTAGGCAACGATCTTCATTCCAAAACTTTTCGATCGCGAAGAAACTTCAGCTCCAATTCGGCCAAGACCGATAATGCCGAGAGTCTTGCCAAGAAGCTCAACTCCGACAAACTTGCTGCGCTCCCATTTCTTAGCCAGAAGGCTGGCATTTGCCTGAGGGATATTCCGCGCCAGCGATAGTATTAAAGCCATTGTATGCTCTGCAGCAGATATGGTGTTGGCATCAGGCGTATTCATGACGATGATACCCGCCCGAGTGGCTGCGGGAATATCGATATTATCGAAGCCTACTCCAGCGCGACCTATTACCTTAAGCTTCTTCGCAACTGCGATCACCTCGGCTGTGACTTGCGTTTCGGATCTGACGACAAGGGCATCGTAATTTCCGATCATATTCCGGAGTTCGTCGGGTTTCAGCCCAAGTTTAACATCGACCTGAATATCTTGCTCAGCTTTGAAAATATCGACACCTTGCTGAGCAAGTTTATCGGAAATGAGAATATTGAACATTCTGTGATTATTATTTAATAATTATGACTTCAGGAAGATACTCTGCGCAGCTTTTACGCCTTCGCCCGTGGTGATTGGGACTCCGAGCTCGGAAAGGACGCATTCAAGCGCAGCAACGGTCATGAGGACATCCGTTCTGTCGCAATATCCGAGATGTCCGATGCGGAAGATCTTACCCAACATTGAGCCTTGTCCGCCAACGATGGAGATGCCCCATTCGGCACGCATCTTCTTTACGATATCACCGCTGTCTATCCCTTCCGGAGATTGAACAGAAGTAACGCTTACGCTCGGATGTTCGGCAAAAAGTGTGAGTCCAAGTGCTTGCATCGCGGCCTGTGTGGCTTTGGCGAGGAGTTCGTGTCTTGCCCAAATATTCTCGATTCCTTCGGCATGGATTAAGAGAAGTGAAGCCTGAAGCTGGCGGACCAGGGAGACATTCGGAGTCCAAGGTGTATCGGGCAGCTTCTCTTCCGTCAATTTTGCAAGCGCCGATTCGAATGACCAGTAAAACTTCGGGCTTTTCTTCGCCTTTACGGCAACCCACGCCCGTTCGCTAAGTGCGATGAGTGCAAGCCCCGGAGGCATCATCAGTCCCTTCTGTGTTCCGGAAACAACGGCATCGATACTCCATTCGTCCATTTTGAGTTTGCACGCTGCCAGTCCGCTGATAGCATCGACAGCAAAGAGAGTTCTTGAAGCTTTGGTAATTGCTGCTATTTCCTGGATCGGATGCTCAACACCCGTCGAAGTTTCTGAAAGCGTACCACATAAAAGCACGGCATCGGGATTTGCATCTATTGCCTTCTTAATTTCATCTGTTGTAACGGCCTTGCCGTACGGCACGCTGATGCGAACGACCTTCCGCTCCAGACCCTCAGCAATCTTTGCCCAACGCTCGCCAAAGACACCTGCTGAGATCACGAGCACCTTTTCGCCGGGAGCGCTTAGATTGACGACGATGGCTTCCATTCCTCCCGTGCCGCCTGCTGCAAGCGTTAGGACGGGTTGTGATGTCTGAAAGACGTACTTTATTTTCTCCGATACTTCGGCAAATATTGCTCGGAATTCAGGAGTGCGGTGATGGAGGATCGGCATTCCTCCTGCTGCGAGAACTTCTGGCGGGACTTCCGTGGGTCCGGGAGCCATAATCCGTTTTTTGATCATAAATTTTATTGGCTAGGTTTTGGAGAGTCCTTCTTAACAACAGAAGAGGTGAGAAGATTTACCTAACATGTTATTAGACGCAGTTGGAGCCGAGTGCGAAGAGACCTTACAAGCCTATATTTCTGCTTACAAACCGAAATCCAATGTAGGGATACTTCGAGTCAACCGGAGCTGGCCGGTTCAGATCGTCTTGGAAGGACTCATAGCCGAGAAATATATCCATCGTAAGAGCATCGCCGCTCAGCTCTATTCCTGCTTCAGCTCTTCTATCAATCGTGAAGGTCTTGTAGGATTCGTAAGCAGCTATTGTAGCAGAAGCTCTGATATACGTCTTTGCACTGCCCATTTCAAATATATCGATCTTCCCTCCTCCGGAGATGGAGGAATTCAATTTCTCAATATCGGTCTTGCGGATTTCAGCATCGGGAGTTCTTGTATCTTGTTTGATCAAATATTCATCAGCTTGCGCCCATAAATCGGAATGCATTCCTGCAAGATCGACATCTCGCCAAACGGAGCGCAACATTACAGAGCCGTATATCAACGTTCTGCGCTCACCTGTGCCAATGCGATTCGTATCGAGATTATCGATATCATGATGGCATCGGTGAATATATCCAAGCTGTAATTCAGTCCTATCGATCTTATCGGCATAGACAAATCCTTCCGTCCAAAAAATAGCGCGTGGATTAAAGGAGATATCGTTATAGGTATCGGCAAGCACATCGAAATCTCCCTGCATGAAGATTGAAGAATGCTCCCATTCGACAAATTGAATGATCGCTCCGGTGGCAACACTCCAGCCATAGCGGTCGCCCGTGCTGTTGAATCCCTTGGCCAGATTCCCCCAAAGTCCTTGCTGACGAAGGAACGCAGCGCCTTTCGTCGTATCAGATGGTTTTCTAAACTCCGGAGCGAGAATGATGCAGCGGGAAGGGAAGATAGGTCCTCCATGAACCAGGCCTGCGCTAAGCGAGAGGATCAAGATTGTGGCGATTTTCATAGCCATAAGAACCCAAGTTTCTTGAAGTTGGATTCGCCTCGAGTGTTATTGGCTACTTTATTTCTACAACGTCTAATTGGATAGGTAAGAAATCATATCCGACAGTTTGATAATGTAATGGGCCGGTAATAGTCACAAGTTTATGGGCGCGCATGAGTTTATTAATTTTTCTCCGTAAGGGTACATTGAACCATAGTGAATGTTCAAGTTGAATATCAATGGCATTCCGTGCAGAATCTTCACCGACTACACATATGGGTTTCACCAGTCGCAATACCCATTCGTTTACGGTTTTATTTCCCATCGAATTCGGATCTGGAAATGCCACAGAGCGCAAATGTCCTTTTATCGTTACCAAGGAATCAAAGGTAAAACACGGGGTAACGCCGAGTTTTGAATTCTGAGCGCGTGTATACCCAGGAATAGAAAGTAGGAGTATCAGCAGTAGGAGCTTGGTCATCATCAATCTTTAACAAACCGAATCGATAGAACCTCTCCACCTGCTTCAATGCGGCAAATGTATATTCCGGGAGGTAACGAGGAAGAATTAATTGGTAATTCATTCAATCCGGCTGCCAGCAGTTTCTCTTCTGAAATTATGACATGGCCAATAATATCCATGATCTCTATTCGACTCTCTTTTCGAGCGCGCAGAACTACAGCGAGACTGGTATTCGAGCCGACAGGATTGGATGATAGCTGCATGCTGAGGATTGCCGAAGGCGAAAGTATTTGGTGAACAGACTCTGAGCTTCCCGGAGGAAAATTCGTGGGAGAGAGAGAATCAATATCAGTGCAATATCCCTGAAGGCTCGGATCATTACAACCGTTATTTCCGGGATCACTCTGCGAATGATAATGAGTAACGCTCCAGTTAGAGTCTAATGTAATTGTAGCATTCAAGCTTGATTGCGTCGTGTCCGTGTAACTTGGCATCCAATAATAGAACAAAAACTGTTTCTTCCGAGCATCGTAAACTATTGGACGAGTAAGGGTAACGGTACTATCATAATGAGAGCCATGGTATGTTCCTCCATGAATACCATTGCTACCGGCTGCACTAATATGGTACTTTGAGAGTCTGGAGGGAAGCATAGAATACGAACCAACGCCACCCAAAGCAAGGACATCGAATCTGATATGGATCAAGTTGTCGACGTATTCGATCTCTGCAGTACCGTCGCCATAATAATGCCTCCAGCTGTTCGATACTTCGATATGAAAATACGTCAGAAGTTTTTTATTGCTCTGGCTACCATTCACTGTCATCGATACCCATCCCGCCGAGCCTTTCCCGCTATCCGGAATCGTTGCTCGCATCAGCGTGTCAGAAGCCGTTACGATAGGCAGCGGAGCAGAATCTACCAGAACAACGGCGGAAGAAGAATTCTGGAAATTTCCGTGCAGAACTAACTCGCCTTTGTCTTCATCAACGGCAATGCTATCGATCCTCGGCTGCTGGGCGAGAGCCGGAGCAGAGAAAAAGAGAAGAGCGATGAAGTAGAATGGGAATATGCGTCGCATGTTCATTCTGAACCGTTATGGATACAAAAATAATGCTTTCTGCAGAGGAACAGGAGGAGGGGATGGATTATTGACCTGTCCGAAAGGAGGTAAAGGCTGGAAA
>JAUZOQ010000123.1 GCA_030706385.1 Bacteroidota bacterium
AGATCTGACGGCTTCAGCAAGTGTAAGCACCACCATTCCGATCCGCACCGAAAGCGACTCCAAATTCGCTTACGCAAAAGCCTGGTATCACATGGTACCCTATCCAAATCGCCTGGTCAACGATTCCTGCAATCTTTACTCCTACGACTTTCACGACACCATCCGGTTGCTCTTCTCACATAGAATGAGTGATAATGCGACGTTCGCTTATTCAAAGGATTCCAAAGCAATTATCGTACACGATAGCGGCCGGGCGCAATGGATAAATTCCACTTCAGGTGCATTGGAATCGGTGATCGATCCATATATAGTAACGGACACACTCTTCTCACCGGATAGTTCACTGAAGGCCTTTCATAACCCTTATCCTCCGTATGATCTAATCATTTTTCGAAAAGGATCTGGAATCTACTCAAAGGTTCTCAGCCAGGATAGCACTGGAAAATATATTATCAGCCCAGATTGGAAATTCGCTGCGATCGAATCATTTCATTACGATGCGGGAGCTCCGCTCGAATACCGCCGATATGATGTTGTTCAGTTGGATGCCGGGGTTACCAACCTTTTGAGGCTCGATCATAGAACTGACGTATCCACGATGAGTATTAGTCCTGACTCGAAGTATTTCGTCAGGTCTTCATCGTGCAGGTACTGCTATGGAGATACAATCTCGATATTCAATTTGCAGACTCGCTCACCCCAGACACAAATCTTTGTCGATAGTAGTCAGATGGTATACAGGATTTTCTTTATCGGAAGTCAGCTTTACATCGCATCGATCGGAACAGATCCGACTCATGGCGCAGAGTATCCCAATCTTCGCAGGTGGGAGTACCCATCGTTTTCCTACGATGGCAGGATTCTGGGAGCTGAGGCCGACTTCGTTTGCTTTGAATCCGGAGTGCTCGATATCTCATCCGGTTCTTCGAAACTCCTTTCATCTCCGGATTGCGGAACAATCGATGTATGGGATCTGAAAACCGGAGATTCGGTCTGGCACTTTCCTTCGGCAGTTGATGCGCATTTCTCAGAAACGGGTGATTCCATATTCGTCGTCTACATGAACGATCCTATCCTCCGTATCTGGGATTTTGCCGCCGGAAAGATCGTGAATACAATTTCGCAAAATCTAGCCGATACTGGCGTCGCATTTCCGATCGTCTCAAAAGACGGAAAGTTCTTCTATTACCTTGATGACTATTTTAAATGGCCAAGGTTAGTCGTCTCCAGTACGCAGACGGGAAAGAGGATCATCGATAAGCAACTTGACTATGAGTACGGCTATTACGGAAGGGCAACGGCTTTCTCTTCCGATGACAAGCGAATGGCAATATTAGGTCAGTATGACAGCGTTGTCTATATTTATGATCTTGAAAATGGTGCACTGGTTTCTCTTATCAATTTACCGCAACCATATGATGTCATCGGTCATCTTCTTCGCTTCTCTCCGAATAATTCGAAGCTGGTGATCTGGTTCACCACGTATTACGGTGGTATAGGAGGTGGCTACTCGATGTTATGGGATCTTGATAGCTCGAAATGGGATTGGGTGGGCGGATTGAGCGCCCGGGATATTAATTTTTCACCGGATGGAAAATGGCTTTTTCTAGCAAACAATAGTCTCTCGTACGTACCATCGGATTCTGCCATTGCTTTCACTAGGGATGCAACAACATTTCAAAGCTCAAACTTTCTCGGTGAAGATAAATCCACGTTCGATCAACTCGCTATTTCAGCCGACGGAAAATACTTAGCCTGCTCGGTGGGGTCGGGGAATACTTTCGCTGTGTACTTGCTGCCGGATCAGTTCAAAGTCAATGCTCCGTATTTGCCGGAGAATAACACCACGGAGATCTCGGTCTTCCCGAATCCTTCGAGGGGACTACTTACCATCGAGCTCGGAGGTAAACCTGTCGACTCGCCCGAATTGAACATGTACGATCTGATAGGCAGGAAGGTAAGAAATCAGAAGCTCACCGGCCCGCAGTATTCGATCGATGTCGATGCAAGCGATCTTGCTTCGGGGACCTATTTCGTTGCGATCACTTCGGCTAGGGGAATCAAGACGCAAAAATTATCGCTGATGAAAAACTGAAAAGTGAGGGCAGAATTATGATCTGCCCTCACTCCTTAACTGACTTTAGTGTTTTCCACTACTGCTTTCTCAGCTTATGCAGCTTTCGCAAGTTCTACCGCAGCTTGCTTTTGCATTTCGGCTTCGATCTCGATCTTGACCTCTTCGCCGACGATAATACCGCCAGCTTCGGTCAGCGCATCGAACGTCATGCCGAAGTCCTTACGATTGACCTTTCCGGTGATCTCGAAACCTGCAACAGGCTGATTACCGAATCCGAGGATGGTCCCGTTGTATGTCACATCGAGCTTGATCTCTTTTGCGATTCCGCGGATATTCAGATCGCCGGTAACTACATATTCCGAGCCCGATTTCTTTTCAATGGATTTCGAAACGAAGGTGAGTTTCGGATGCTCTCCGGCGAGGAAGAAATCCGCGCTTTTGAGATGTCCGTCGCGCTGTTCGTTATGGGTGTTGATGCTTGCAACATCGGCTTCGAAGCTGATCTTTGCATCGCTGAAATCCTCTTTTTCCGCTTCCAGTTTTCCGCTGAAAGTCTGGAAATTCCCCGTAACTGTCGATACGACAAGGTGTTTCACCTTAAATTTGACCTCGGAGTGAACCGGGTCGATAGTCCATGTAGCCATACGATACCTTTCCTAAGAATAATGAATAAATAAATGTAGATACATTTGATGTAGATACATACGTTATGAAGGGATAAAAGGTTTCAGGGGATTATTCCTTTTCCCTCGAGGTTTTTAGCGGCCTATGCAGATCCACGAACTCCGCACATCCCGTCTTCTCCTCCGCAATTGGATGGAAAGCGATCTCATGCCTTTTATTGCCATGGGGCAGGACGAACGTGTGATGAAATATTTCCCCAAGCTCGCAAGCGAAGAGGCGACGCGCGAATTCGTGGCTCAGCAAAGAGAGTCGTTTGCCGAGAACGGATGGGGGATGTGGGCAGTCGAAGAACTGGCGGGTAATGAATTTATCGGCTTCATCGGCATTCGCAAACTGCCATACGAACTTCCGTTCTCATCTCTTGAATCGCCGATGGTCGAGATCGGCTGGCGCTTGCGGCCTGAGTGGTGGAATCGGGGGCTGGCAACCGAAGGTGCGCTTGCATGTTTGAAGTTCGGATTCGAAACATTGCATCTCAAAGAGATCGTATCATTCACCTCGCTCCTGAATGCTCCGTCGATTCGTGTGATGCAAAAGATTGGAATGACACGAGACCCTGCCGATGATTTCGATCATCCGCGTGTCGAAGAGGGACATAAGATTCGTCCGCACTTAGTCTATAGAATGAAAGAGAAGGATTGGGAGCAGAAGGCGCGCGCCTAGTCTTCGTACTCCACATCGGCCGGATGATCGAAAAGTAATTTCATGATCTGCCGTTCGCGCAGCGGGAGGAAAGCGAAGGCAACTCCGTCGCTATCGGAAAACTCCACTTCATAGATACCCGATCCCATTTCGCCGATCACGCGACCGACCTGCCCGCGCGGAAGTCCCTTCGCCGGAAGTTCTTCAAGGAGTACGACAAGATCGAGTTCGTTAATTTCGTCTGACATTCTGATTTAGTTATGGTGTTCGGCTATTTCCACTTCCGTTGTATCTCGCGAGTGAGTGGCTGCCAGCAAATATACTGAGTGATCCTTGGCCTTGCGGCAGTATTCGGCCGCGAGCCATGCGGCAATGCCTGATGCCAGATGATGAAATCTCCTGCCTTGCCGGTGATCGGAGTCGCACCGAGCGATTCGAGATCTTCATCGCGAGGATTCACTCCTTCAGGAAGATTGTGTATCCAATTTTCGATCCTGTTTTGAAAACCGGGTACGACAGTGAGCGCTCCCTGATTCGCAGCAGTATCCGTCAGATACAATATTCCTTGCAATCCCAAAGGTATGGGAAGCTCCAAGCTTACATCCCAATGAAGCGAAGGTCCGGGAAACCGGTAGCGTTCGTTCTCCGGAGGATTGAAGCTGACCCGATCCGTATTGCATTGCAGCTCGGCTGTGCCCCAAAGCTCTTCGAATGCTTTCCTAATCTTCGGTGAATCGCGGTTTGCCTGCAACGCCGGATGCTGGAAGAATTGAACCATGATCCCTTGACGTGCAGGATGCGCAGTGTACCATGTGCTGCTATCATTCCGATCCATTTCCAGAAAATCCCAGATCGCCTGCTCGGCAGCAATGCAGTCTTCAAGTGAAACGGCATTCGGTATGATCAGATAGCCATTCTCATTCCAGAACTCATGATCGGCCGGGCTGAGAAGGCGCTCGGCGCCCGATGAATCTGCGTGAAGCTTGCGGCCGGTGAGGAGTGCATTGAATTGTTCGATACGATTGGCGGGAATGGTACCTCCATTTCGCTCAAGCGCCCACTTCTCGAATTCTTCGAGAGTCGGCGACTCTCGAAATAAATATTGAAGCGTTTGCTCAATGCCCAATCCCAACGCATCCATCAATGCAACATCGAGCGGCCATTCGTCGATGAAGGCATCGGAGGCGACGGCGCCTGATCTGCTTGCACGCGATCGCGACCAGAAGCGCTTCAGGTGATAAATACCTAAGGCTCCTGTTTCCGTAGATGGCGTTATGGAATAATTCTCAGATATCATAGATGAATGAATGCCGACTTCCTAACTGCTCTGCCGGAAGGTCATCAAGCCGACAAATGCCTGGCTCGCAGATGGAGGCTAATTCGTTGATTTATTTTTGCTACCGGGCTTTGAGTGATCGATACTCTTCAGAAGATAAAGAATATGTTTTTCGACATACTCGGCCTTCTTGTATGGTATTAACTCATCGTCATCGCTACGATCTTCTTTCTTATAATAAGCATCGCGCTTACCATACCATTTCAATTCAGATGATTTTAGTAAGTCTTGCTTCGCGCTTGGCGTGGCAGAGAGCAAATGTGTGAATGCAACATCTTCAAGACTATCGAGACTCCTGGTATATTTATCCCAACAGTCGGGCCACCATTCCTCGACAAATTTCTCAGTGTCCTGAGCCGATCGTATGCAATGCAAATAATTGCTGTCGAGAAGATCGAGGTCATGTTTGGTCTGAGCATGTAGACTCTCAGCTGTCGATAAGCCGAGAACTGCAACAGTGAAAACAAGGTACCTCACTCTCGTCATACTGAATATCATTGCGGCGCTGAACCGAGTCAAGAAGCTCTCTCCAAACGAAATAAGAATGCTCCGAATCTCTTTCAGAAATCCGGAGCAAACAGTTTTTTCGTCATCGAAACGTTATTTTACCGGCTGAGGAGTTGTACGAAGATAGGATTTGATCTTCTTCACACCTTGCGGGAATTTCGATGCAAGTTCAGAATCCGGCACCGAAGGTTTTACGACCATATCCTCACCTGCATGCCAATCGACAGGAGTTGCAACTTCATATTTTTCTGCGATCTGAAGTGAATCGATGCAGCGAAGAATTTCTTTGAAATTCCTTCCGGTCGATGAAGGATAAGCCATGGATAATTTCACTTTCTTATCCGGGCCAACAATATAGACTGCTCGGATCGTCTGCTTCCCGGATGAATTCGGATGGATCATATCGTAAAGATCGGCGACTTTGCTATCTTCATCTCCAATAACGGGATAATTCATCGTCGTGCACTGAGTCTCATCGATATCTTTATTCCATTCGTTATGGACGCTGACAGAATCGATACTGAGTCCGATGACTTTCGTATTTCTTTTTTCAAACTCCGGCATCATCTTGGCAACAGCGCCAAGCTCTGTTGTGCAAACAGGGGTAAAATCTTCCGGGTAGGAAAAAAGCATCGCCCATTTACCATCCATCCATTTATGGAAATCGATCTCTCCTTCAGTTGTCTTTGCCGTAAAATTCGGCGCTTCATCACCTAATCGTATACTCATATTGTTGTTAGTTAATATTAAAAATCTTAGAAAATGAGGAGAAGTTTAAAACCATAAGATTGGGAAATTAGTCACAAATATGTTAATTGTTGCAATCCTTTACGTCCATATTCCTATAGTCTTATTGAAGATGGAATGAACTGATCTCGGAGTGATAGCCGGGATTCCAGCCAAAACCATTTGTAAGATGAAACGGCGGACGATCAGTACCGACAAAGAGCGCGACATCGGGTGAGTACCATTCTGTCGTTGGTCCATAAGACATTCCGTCTGGCGTGCCAGCCCCGAACTCCGACTCGTCAAAGTCAATGACATGAAAGTTTTGTCCGGCCATTGACTGCGTGCGAGAACGAAGATAGGTGTACCTTATTATCGTCGTATCACGAACGGCGAATTTCACACTATCGTAAATCACGAAGACGGATTTGCTGTTCGGAGCCATAGAAATGGTAAACCATCCCGATTTGTCGCCGGGCTGACCCTGGCTTTGAACATACTCAGAAAAATCCCCATTCGTTTCTAAATTCGTATAAAGCGTGTGGCCTCTTGCAGAAGTAAGCTGCGTCACGTGAGTTTTTCCCATGTACGAAAGCTCTCGGCCGGTGACCGTGATCGTGTCAAAGGCCTGGGTGGAGTCGATCATTCTCCCCGAGGAGTCAACATCATAATGATGAAAAACAAATGTGCTGCCAACTCCGGGAATCGAGAGAGTCGTCGGTGCCGAGCCTGAAGAATTGCTGCAGCTATTGAGGTTTGCAATCAAAAGAAAGAATACTCCAATATGAAAGAGGCGGAATGATCTCATAACGTTACTTAGTAATTGCAGGAGAAAACATTATAATTCTTCACGCATCCCTACACATCCAAATTCCGCACGTACGTGGCATTCTTCTCGATGAATGCGCGGCGCGGCTCTACTTCGTCGCCCATGAGGGTTTCGAAGATATCGGCTGCTGCTGCAGCGGATTCAATGTTGACTCGTAGAAGCGTACGCGTTTCCGGATTCATCGTCGTGCTCCAGAGCTGTTCGGGATTCATCTCGCCAAGACCTTTGAAGCGTGAGATCACGATACCTTTCATATCGGCAGCAACAGGTGTTGCGATCGAAGTCTCATCGGCTACGAAATCCTGCTCTTCGGCGACTTCCTCTTCGTCCTTGCCGTTCTTGCGCAGCGCCTTGATGCGCTTCAGGACTTCATCGCGCTCTTCGTCATTATAAGCGTAAAACTCCTGCTTGCCTTTCTTGATCTTATAGAGCGGCGGCTGAGCGATATAGATGTTGCCGTTCTCGATCAGGTCACGCATGTGATTGTAGAACAGTGTCAGGATAAGCGTGCGAATATGCGCACCGTCAATATCGGCATCGGCCATGAGAATGACTTTGCCATAACGCATCTTCGAGAGATCCTGCTGCTCGCCTAAGCCGACTCCGAGAGCCGTGAAAATATTTCGCACTTCTTCGTTCTCCAGCATCTTATGCAAACGCGCCTTCTGCACGTTCAAGATCTTTCCCTTCAGCGGAAGGATTGCCTGGAAGCGACGGTCGCGGCCTTGCTTTGCAGAACCGCCTGCCGAATCTCCCTCGACAAGATAGATCTCGCAATGCTCGGGATCGGTAATAGAGCAATCGGCAAGCTTGCCGGGCAGTGCAGAGTTCTCGAGCGAGTTCTTGCGGCGCACCATATCTTTGGCCTTACGTGCAGCTTCTCTGGCTTCGGCAGCACGAGTTACTTTTTCGATGATGCGTTTGCCGATCGGCGGATTCTCTTCTAAAAATGCCGAGAGCTGTTCGCCCAAGATCGATTCTACGATACCTTTGACGTCGCTATTACCGAGCTTCGTCTTCGTCTGTCCTTCGAACTGCGGCTCCTGGACTTTGACGGAGATGATGGCAGTGAGTCCTTCGCGGAAGTCATCGCCGGTAAGAGAAAGCTTATCCGATTTGATCAGATTGTTCTTGGCCGCCCAATTATTCATCGTGCGCGTCAGCGCCGTCTTGAAGCCGGCAACGTGCGTACCGCCTTCATGCGTATTGATGTTATTGACGTAGCTGAAAAGATTTTCGTTATAGCCGTCGTTATACTCGAAGGCGATCTCAACGGGAGTATTGTCCTTATTGCCTTCGACAAAGACGGGCTTATGAAGCGAGATCTTGTTGCGATCGGTATGCTTGACGAAATCGCGGAGGCCGCCTTTAGCGTGAAAGACTTCCTCTTCCTTCGAGCGCTCATCGCGCATCTTGATGACGACGACGGGATTCAGGAAGGAAAGCTCCATCATGCGTTCGCGCAATGCATCGAAGCGCATCACGATCGAAGGCTTGAAGATCTCTGCATCCGGAAGCCACGTTACCTTCGTGCCCGTGATCTTCGTTTTGC
>JAUZOQ010000124.1 GCA_030706385.1 Bacteroidota bacterium
AATCACTTGGTGCAGCAGTCCCCACTCCGGGAAATGCAAGCCAGGTCATCGAAGAAGCCATTCTTTATCCGAATCCTGCAAAGAACAGAACATCTCTTCACTTTACGCTTTCCGAGCCACGGACTCTTGCGTTCAGCATTCACGATCTGCTCGGTAAACGCATGATGGATGCGGGGAATATCGTCGAAACTTCGTCCGGAAGTTTTGAAAAAGAGTTAGATGTATCCGAACTCACGGCCGGAGTCTACCTCCTGGTTATCACAACGGATAAGGGCGAGCAGAGCATGCACAGGTTGGTTATCGAAAAATAATCGTTTACACAACGCATTATAATCTCACCTAACCCCTCTTCGTGATGAAGAGGGGTTTACTGCTCCAGCCCGTACCATGGGCCGGTTCCAAAATCGCCGACGAAGAACTTCTTCGCATCCGGATCCTTGATTGCTTCGCCAGCTTCTTTTGCAAGAGAATAGTAGCGCCCGGCCTCAGGCAAGTTACCGTCTGCTGCCAAGGCTCGGGCCATGGATTCATAACCGTACGCCAAATCGAAATCGGCAATGTGGTGGTCGAGGCAGACCTGCAGGCAACGCTTAGAATGGTAGAGTGCCGGCTCGGCCCGACCGAGAACGGCATAGACATGCGAGATCAGCCACTCCCCTCTTGTGGTATGAACCGACGTGCCGACATAGGACCAGTGGCAATGTGAAGCGTGAGCAGCATGGATCATTGCCTGATCTTCTTCATCCGTTCGGTTCGCCTTCCCCAGCAAGTCCCAGACTTTCATGTTGAATTCTATCCCCAGGAATTTATGGGCTTCAGGGCTGGTAAACTTATTATCTTCAGCCATAGAATGATTACAGAATGAATGCTAATTCTTCACGATCACTTTTTTGCTCATTACGCCGGATTCCGAAGCAACACGGACAATGTATGTTCCTTCCGAGACATCCGGAAGATCTATCGTAATGTTATCTGTAACGATCTGCTTGCGGAAGGCGCGATAGACCTCATCTCCAAGCATATTGTAAACCGTAATAAGAACATCCTGGCGGTATGGTTGCTCTAGGCCGAGGGTAAATTTCTTCGGAGCAGGATTCGGATAGATATCGAGCTTCGTCTCGCCATTTCCTGTCACAGCTACAGCAGAAGATGATCCGACCGCAAACTGCAGGTATAGCTCTCTTCCAAAATCTGTGGGAAATGATTTCAAGATCGTATTGCCGGTAGGCTTTCTGATCCGCATCGAGCCGCTGCCCTGACCGGGATTGGCCCACCACGCAAGTCCGTCTCCGGCGCCCTCGATCCCAAGATCTGTCATGATGAACCGGTAACATCCATCGGGAAGACTGATCGTATCACGATAGAAGGTATTTGGATCAAGTGTATTATCGCGCTGCAAAACAGTCTTTCCATTCTCATCAAGCAGGACATAGGAATCCTCTTCCGGCGCAGCATTGGTTTTGTACTCGAAGACAAGCTTCGAGGGGTAGACTGGAGGTGCAGTGAAATCCGATTCCATGACATCATCGCCAGGATATTCGTCAGATCCGCCATTCGGATTCGAAATGCTGACTCGGAACCGTTTGCTATCCGATGCCCAGGAAAATTTTCCGAGCTCGACATCGATCGTATCAAGAAAATTCAAACTGCCGCTCCAGTGATAGCTGCTCGGAGATGTTCCAATAATGCCATAGGCAATATCGAGAGATGTCAGCGGCTTTGTTCCGCGGTTCTGAATCGTGATAACGGGATTCCCGCAGATGGGATTATGCCGGGCATAAGCATTGGTTGAACTCGGAGACTTGATCTCCGTGATGGCTGCATTTTGCGTGAAGTTCGGTTTGCCATAACTGATGAGTTGCGTTTCGATGACCCAGTTCGGCGTGTTGCCACCTCCATTAGTGGTGTAGGGATCGATCTTATAATCGACGGTCATCGAATCACCCGGCGTAACAAACGGAGTAAGTTCAAAATTATAGGTATGAACGTCGGATCCGGGACACCAATTGGTCCTGCTATAGATCCACGTTCCGCCTTGCGGATAGAGAGGATTAAGGCCGCAATCTTCCCTCCAGACATTCTGCCGCCATCTCTCTGTGCTATCGACTAAGATCCAATGATCCTTCGGGCAGAACTCGGAGCAATTTTCCTGATCGCCTCCTCCATGCCCTGTCGGCCGTATCTTGATACGGGTGTTGATCGCAGAACTCGGAACCTTCACTCTGAGCGGATGAAGCCAAGTCTCGATCGGAGTGTTCGTGCCGTACCAAAAATCTCCATTCCACAAATTCGTCACTGAGAGCGGATCGCGAGGCGGAGTGCCTTTGACAAATTCGAAGGAAACATCGACAAGCTCTTGCTGATTGTAAGCATTGAGTTCGACAGAATCGTGCAGCAACGTCCGGTAATCGCTTACATCGTAATCCCAGGTGAATTCTCCGCCGCTTGCCAACGTGTTGGCCGGAGATGTCGGATTTCCATATTCTGTAATGTACCGCGCGATCTCATAACGATTAATGATCTCGAACTTCCGGTAATACGGAGTCTTGACTAACGACATCATTGTATCGGCTGCCAGCACTGTCGAATCTAATATTGCTCCGCTATTCGAGAATCGATACCGAACCTCTTTCGGCCAGACATAGAGAGTATCGATCGGAATCGGTCCATTGGGGCTTACGGAATTCCGGACGATCTGCATCACATCATTCTCGACCGAGTCGAGAGTTGTCGTTGAAGTTACTGTCGCATTGCTTGCAGAGTCATTTCCTTCTTCAAAGAATGTTTCGGGACGAATCTTTAGCTGAATGAAGTTACGGCAGTAGTCCTTGCCCACAGTTCGCTGAACCATCGGTATTCCATATGATCTCCCGTCAAATCCATTCGACGATTCATCTTTTGTAGTAGAAGCAGTATTGTGGATGAAGGGATAATATACTCGACGGTTCGTTGCAAAGGCTCCATCATCCTGATTATTCATGAAGCTCTTAATCGAAGCGGCAGGAAGATCGGTATTCCATATAGCGAATTCCGTAATGTTGCCATCGAAATTGTTATCGCCGTTCGAACCCGCTCCCAAATGAAACCGGGTAATATCACCCATCGGTTTTTTCTTTCCCGTTCCGGTCAGCCACTGGACTCCGTTCTGATAGATCGTCATCGCTCCGGATTTCACATTCTTTACAAAGGCCCAGTGAGTCCACTTCCCTTTATAGTCGTTGGAGTCGGCAGCTTTCTGAATACGATCATAGGCTCCGAATTGATCACCTGCATCCCAATAGACCGTGCCATCCGACCAAGGGACATGGGCATTCAATACTCTCTGGCCTAACGAATTGATCGCTTCAAACGACGATTGATTCTGCGGCTGGTACTTCGGATTTCCGTATTGCCAGAAGGCAATGGTAATGGCACTATCGCAGCCATTCAATGCTGCAGGCGGAACATCGATAAAATCATTATTCTCGAAATGCATGGATACTTCATCTGCATTGGAGGTAACTCCGCTGGAATAGGAAGTGGCATCATCGAAAAGGTAAACTCCGGCAGTTTGCTGAACTCCGTTATCGGTACTAATATCTACGATGATATTCGAAACTCCATCCCAGGAGAATCCAAAAGGAAAATCTAATCTATTCCAGCCGGGCGAATTAAATTTCGTATCCTTTTCGTACACTGTTGTAAATCCACCAGTTTCGAAAGCTGTCGGAGCCAGTGTATCCTTCGTTGAAAGCTTCATGCGAAGCGTCAGGTCGTTAAACATCGGTCCTCCGGAAGCGGCATTCCATCGGATTCCGGTGATATCACCTTTCTTCAAACCCGCTGCAAGTAATTCGCTTTTCCGCCAAACGTATTGAGCACGGGCTCCGGTGAAAGGAGTCTTGAATGGAAGAAGAGAAGTGTCGGCTCCTATTCCGACGGTGCCCGAGTCAAGCAGAGCGGAGCTCTTCCGGGAAACGGCGTAAGAAAATCTCGGGAAAAACGAATATGTCGGATTCCAATCGAATGATACCGTCGGAGGAGTCAGGCCATTAACTCTATAGGAGTAGACCGTATCGATGACGGAATCCATTTTTCCCGTGTGATCATAGAGATTGACATACATTAGGTAGTCCCACTCGCCGCATTGAACTCCCGGAGGGCAGCGCAATTTGTAATGCATGACGATCTTCTCGAACTTCTCACTTAAGGGCGGAAAGAGGAATTTGGCCTGCGACGGTGAGCCATAGGTAAAGGTCTGAAGCGTATCGCGTGGAGATTGAGCGTAAAGAATCGATGAAAGACAGGTGATGAGTAGTACTAGCAGGATTTTTAACTTTACCATGTCTGATGAGGTGGAAATGAATGACAACAACTTTTCGAAGTATTCTCAGAAGGAATGCAAACCAAAATTGCCGGAGTTCGGTGCATCGGCACAAGCGGATTCTGAAATTTCGATCTATAGGAGAAAAGGCGCAGCAAATGCCGCGCCTTTTCCAAAGAATGGAGTATTCTCGTTTTATTCCTCGGTTGGGGGAATCGTCATATCCATCTCGCTTCCCTTTTCCGGAACAAGCATTTCTTCCGGAAGCTCATAGCTTCCGATCGAAGGTGCTGTCTCAGTTGAGGCTTCCGCAGGACTTGCTTTCTTAGCACCTCTGCGTGGAGCGCGTTTATGAGATTCTTCCAACGTCTCTTTCGGAACCGGATGCTTGGAGTTATACTCATCGACAATTGCCTTGTCCTGAGCTTTCAGCCATTCGGTTGCAGAAAGAACGATCTTCTTATTCTCCGCATCGAATTCGATGACGCGCAAATTGAGCGTCTCGTCGATCTTGAAGACATCGCCGATATTCTTGACCTGATAGAAGGCAAGCTGCGATCCCGGAACGAAGCCATCGATGCCGCCCGGAAGCTCAACGATGACGCCCTTCTCGATGATGCGAACGATCTTACCTGTTGTATCGGTACCTTCGGAGAATGCCTCTCCGAGAGTATCCCATGGATTCTCAAGAACCTGCTTATGACCCAAGGCAATGCGACGGTTATCCGCATCGATTCCTAAGATCATTACATCAAGCTCCTGGCCCTTCTTGAAGATCTCGCCTGGATGGCGGACCTTCTTCGTCCATGAGAGATCGGAAATATGAACAAGTCCGTCAACTCCCGGTTCGAGTTCGACGAAGGCGCCGAACGTCGTGAGGTTGCGAACGATACCTTTATGTACTGAGCCGATCGGATACTTCTCAAGGAACAATGTCCAGGGATCAGGCTCCAACTGCTTGACACCAAGCGAGATCTTCTTGGAATCCTGATCGATATTCAAAATAACGGCTTCGACTTCCTGACCCATTGCAAAGATCTGCGACGGATGCTTGATGTGCTGAGTCCAGCTCATCTCGCTGACATGTACGAGGCCTTCGATTCCTTTTTCAAGTTCGATGAAGGCGCCGTAATCGGTCATGGAAACAACTTTACCCTTGACATGCTGGCCGACAGAGTATCTTTGCTCGATCTCCACCCACGGATGCGGCTGGAGCTGCTTCATGCCCAAAGAAATACGTTTTTTATTCTCATCGAAATCAAGTACGACGACGGTAACAACCTGATCGAGCTTGACAACTTCCGAGGGATGCGATACACGGCCCCAGGATAGATCGGTGATATGAACAAGTCCGTCAACACCACCGAGATCGACGAAGGCGCCGAAATCTGCAATGGCCTTGACCGTTCCTTCAAGAACCTGACCGCGTTCTAATTTTTCCGTAATGACCGAACGCTGGTCATTCATATTCTCTTCCATCAGCACCTTATGGCTGACGACGACATTCTCGCTCGGATGATTGATCTTCACAACGCGGACATCCATTGTTTGTCCGAGGTAAATATCAAAATCACGAACAGGCTTTGTGTCGATCTGCGAACCGGGCATGAACGCTTCGATGCCCATAAGATCGACAACCAGTCCGCCCTTGATGCGGCGAATGCATTTAACACTGAGTACTTCTCCGGTCTTCGCTGCATCGTTGATGCGCTCCCAGACACGGATGAAATCGGCACGCTTGCGCGACAGCTGCAGACGGCCTTCGCGATCTTCGATCGCTTCGAGTAACACTTCGACTTCGTCGCCAATCTGAAGATTCGGCATATTGCCGAACTCCGAGCGAGGGATCATGCCTTCGGATTTGAATCCGATATCAACGGCAATTTCCGAACCGGTAATGGCAACAACGCGGCCCATCAGGACCTGGTCGGGTTTCAGAGCATTGAACGTCTGATCGTAAAGCTTGGTAAGCTCATCTTTTTCGGCATCGGAATATCCGCCGCCAAGTTTGATCTTCGGATCGATGATGGTGAGGTTATGGTCTCTGGTGCCGGTAGGTGCGACCGCCTTAGGGACTTGGATATGCTTTTTCTGTGTGGCAGGAGCTTCCTGTGTACTAGTTGCGACATCCGCAGTCGCCGGCGATAATGTTTCTGTTTCTGACATTGAATAAATGAATAAACCGGCTATGGTGAATAAAAACTCTTGCTACGAATCAGCCGGAAAAAGATCCGAAACAAAAGATGAAATTAAGACCCCCTTTTTTGGGGAGCCACAAAACAAAGCCATATCCGTTAAGGTTCGTAGCCTGTAGGCGGCTGGAATGGGTTCACCTTTGGTGTGTCCCAAGCCTACAACAAGCGCGCACGGAAAACAACTAATACGAGAGGGCATAGCATGGACAGGCCATCCCCTTCTGGGGATATTGGTCCCAACGGCATTTTGTACTGATTTGCAATCCCTCGAATCAGGTGTTGCTATGACTATTTCCAACTCCGGGAAGCCCTTGGAAGTCCTTTTATTTTAATAAATTAACATTTCGCGCGCGCGAGTTGCCTCTTCTTAAACTATGATCCGATTCTGACAACGACTCGCTGCCCTTTCTAGGACTCATCAAGTCCGAAAAGCAAGTCAGTTCCTCACGAAAAACTGCAGACCGGAATGGCCATGGTATCATTTATTTGAATTCTAAAAATTGTTTAATATATAAAACAGAAGAAAATAACATAAAGTTCCTAATTATTCTGGTTATATGTCCTGCTGCTGATTTCAGGAGAGGATCTTGGAGAAGAGACTTTCAATCCTAATGCTCTTTCCTCGACGGACTCTAACTCTAACATTTTAGGGAACAAGCTCAAAGGAGCGGATTGTTCGAAATTGTTCTACAACGAACGACCGCTACCCCCCGTCCCGCGGTCTGGAATTTACACCTCAGCACATCATCTCTATGAAACATCACAATCTCTTCATTGCACTCTTTGCATTTGCGGCATTTTCCGGCTGCAAAAGTAATTCCACAACTACACCAACTACTCCGACTATCGTCGTTCCGAATGTCGGCACCAGTTGGACGATTCAGAACATCCGGCGCGATAGCCTCGGTACGATAAAAAAGACCGATACATCTATCAGAGTTGTTGCCGCGACGAACATGCAAGCTCAAGGTTTTTCCGATGTCGTAATGACAACGGAGACAAATCCTGTCACCGGAAAATTGGATACTGTTTATCTTCGGTATCTTCCCAGCGGCGACATTTCGCGCCTGAGCATTCCCTCGATCGATCCACAACTTCCGGAATGGCTGACTGTGCCGTATTACACACACGCAGCTCAAGCGTTTAATTTCGGCGGAAATATCACGTATCTCGGATACACACACGACACGGTAACTTTCTCTGCCACCTATGTTGGGGATGGAAGTGACACTATTGCCGGAGTCATATATCCAACAAGCATAGTCTCGACATCGACTTGGCAAAAGGCGTCGTCAGCGATCAAAGATAGTACGGATCTGATCACACAGACCAATAGCTTCATTCCTTCCAAAGGGATTTTCGGTGGTAGAACGGTTACGATGAATCAAGTCAACGGTAAACAAATAAATCGCGTGGAGCAAAAAGTGATAGCCGTTGATTTGAAATAACATGCTCAGTTGAGCAGACCTGAACCGGCTTACATCCATTGCGGGTATACTACGGCTTTCTAATTAATAATGAGGACTCGTTTGGTAATAGGGTGGGCGCCATCAAAACTGAGACGGAAATAGTAACTTCCTGCTCCAAGGCCCGACACATCCAGACTTGAGGAGGAACCAGTAATCGTGCCATGCTTCCGGCTCTTCCCGAGTACATCGAACAACTCATACTGAACTAAGCCTGAGAAGCCGGATAGCTCTACTGTCACAGTGCTTGTTGCTGGATTTGGATGAATTGAAACTATTGG
>JAUZOQ010000125.1 GCA_030706385.1 Bacteroidota bacterium
ATTAAGAACGATATTGCCTATGTCGGACCGCTTCTTGCCGATCTCTCGTCGCAGTGCTCACTTGGCGCTGAAGTCGGAGTGATACAGAAGGAATTAGAGTCTGCGCCGGAGCCGCTAAGTCGTGACGTTGTTGTTGGCGTCCGTAAAGCCTTGCGCCTTGCAAATATCGAACAAGCCCCTGCGAAGGAGAAATTAAATGCTTGGCTTTCTGAGAGGTTGAAAAAAGCTGAGGATGAATATTCGTCCTGCTTATACAGCGGATCGTCTGATGCAGCGATCAAGATCCCTGCCATCAAACCGGTATATTCCGAGAAGTCACCGGAGATCAACGGCTCTCAGATCATGGTCGCCTGTTTCGATGCTGCATTTGCCCGCGATCCGAGAATTTTTGCGATCGGCGAAGATATCGGAAAGATCGGCGACGTCAATAAAGGCATGGATGGCCTGCAAGAAAAATTCGGAGAGATCCGTATAACCGATACAGGAATTCGCGAAGCAACAATCTTGGGCCAGGCACTCGGCGCTGCAATGCGTGGGCTGAAGCCCATTGTTGAGATACAGTATCTCGATTATCTCTTGTACGCACTGCAAACCATGTCCGACGATCTTGCAACGCTGCACTGGCGCACAAAAGGCGGACAGAAGGCTCCCGTCATAATGCGAACCAGAGGTCATCGCCTTGAAGGCGTATGGCATAGCGGGTCGCCGATGGGCATGATCATTAATGCCGTCAGAGGAATGTATGTCCTTGTTCCTCGCAACATGACGCAGGCCGCAGGGTTCTATAATACGATGCTGCGCTCAGACGATACTGCGCTCATCATTGAAGTGCTTAATGGATATCGTTTAAAAGAAAAACTGCCGGATAATATTGGCGAGTTTACCGTGCCTCTGGGAGTGCCCGAGATTCTTCAGGCCGGAAGTGATCTGACCCTTGTAACCTATGGCGCATGTTGCCGGATCGCTATGGATGCGGTAAAAGATCTCGAGAGATTTGGTATATCCGTCGAACTGATCGATGTGCAAAGTTTATTGCCGTTCGATATCGGTGGAGTCATCGGTAAGTCTCTATCGAAAACAAATCGTATCGTCTTCCTGGATGAAGATGTTCCTGGTGGCGCAACAGCATTTATGATGCAGGAAGTCTTGGAGAAACAAGACGGATATAAGTTGCTGGATTCTGCACCTGTGACGATCACTTCCAAAGCCCATCGACCTGCGTATGGATCGGATGGAGATTATTTTTCCAAGCCAAACTCCGACGATATCTTCAACTCGATCTACGCGATGATGAATGAGGCGGACCCAGCCAGGTTTCCGAAGTTCTAAGCGCAAGATTTTTTTCCCAACTGAAGTATTTGTTCGTATTTTAGAATCCCGCAAGATCACAAAATATGGACTTAGGCCATGACATGGTGCTGTTGCCTTTGGAACAAAATCATTAGAAAGATCACGATGGCAGTATTTCGTTCAACCCCTTATGAGAACCGGCGATTTCAAGTTGATATTTCAGGTATAACTGGCAGCGGATTCTCCGAAGTGATCCTTCCTGCTATGGGAGTTGACGTCGTCGAGTTTCGTGAAGGAAATGATCCCACAGCCTCCGTCCGAAAACTTCCAGGTGCTACACATTTCGGAAATCTCATCCTTAAGCGAGGATTTAAGGGCTCATTAGAACTCTATCAATGGTGGCTCGAAGCCAGCACGGGAAATTCCAGTACCCGTCGTAATATCTCGGTGATCCTCCTAAGTGAGGATGCGTCTCAGCCCGTAGCTACATGGCAATTCTCGGACGCATTTCCAACGAAGTACAGCGTTTCGGAGCTAAACGCTCGAGGATGTGATGTCCTTATCGAAACGATCGAGATCGTCTCGGATAATGTGCAGTTGATCTAACCCTGCCTTTACCAGGATCCGATAACAATGCGTCGTACCAGGATCATACCATCGCCTTCAAGAGAACAGAAATAATTACCTGATGCAAGTGAAGGCAAGGTCAGCGTATATTCTTTCAGAGTCGGATTGAGTCGGACGCTGCTCACTTCTCTTCCTAATAGATCGGTTATTCGCATTATTCCAGGAGTGCTTATTGAGTAGGAAATAGAAATGACGGACTTCTCTGTTGAGATCGGATTCGGATAGACTGCAAACTTGGTAGCAGATTTCTCCGCATCGACCGATGCAGTAACAAGTGCTGAAGTCTCCTTACAGAAATAAATATCTCCATTATCGTTCTTGGCATCCTGCCATGATAAATAGCGTGTACCATCGGCAGCAAATAGCACGGTCGGAAATTCCTGGAACGAGCCGGATGGAATCGGCCGGTTATTGACAACCGTCTTGCTTCCTGAATATAGTAGATACCGCGTTCCGTAGTTCGAGGTCTGATACGTGATCACCCGATTGTTACCATAGAGCGATATGTCTGCATAATTAGCGAGTGAAGCGCCCGGAGCATCGAATGCAGTGTTGACTGGCGTTTCCGCTGAGCCCTTCGGCACGTAGGCATAATAGACATGAGAGACACCCATCGAATCATCCCGGACATCACGCCAGACGATATGGGCTCCTTCGTCAGCATCCAATGCAAGATTTGGCCCGGACACAGGACAAGCGTCTACATGCCAGTCTCCGCTCGATAGCTTTAGAGCCGGCTCAAATGTCAGGCCCTTATCATTCGAACGCGCAAGCCATATGTCACGAAGATTATTAATGTTCGAACGGAAGGCAATATAGAGATGGCCGTCCGAAGAAGCGGCAATTCTCTCTGTGCAACATTCACACGTACCCCCCATTCCTCCGGGAAGAATATCGGCCTTCATATTTTTCGACCACGACATTCCGCCATCGAGGGACCTGGTAAAATACAATTGAACGTGGCCATTCTTTGAATCTCTTTGCACTTCACGGGAATCCAAAAAGGATACGTAAAGATTATCGCTTGAATCGCAGGCAATCGATGGAAAATCCTGAGCGTATTTCGATGAATCATCGGCATCGCATACGGAAATCGGCGTCGACCACGTCTTCCCTTTATCGATAGAGCGAGTATACCAAATATCCGGTTGTTTATTGACCCGATTACCCATCCAAACGAGATGGATATTGCCTTTCGTATCGAGAACAAATTGAGCCGTTCGCTGAAAATTGGAGTTGCAGTTGGCATCGCTGCAAACGACTACAGGCATGGAGAAAGTAGAACCTCCGTCAGATGAGACGCTCATCGCGATCGGGCCATTCTGAGATCCATCTGCACCTCTAACCCAGGCAATAAAAATATTGCCGCTGCGATCAAGACGCATCATCGGCGATCGATCTGCCAGCCCGCTTCCACCCATATTGACTTGAATAGGAGTTGTGAACGTCTGCCCGAAGACGCATGAAGAAACCAGAAGGATTGCGAGAGTAAAAAAGCGTTTCATAGATGATAAATTGTAACTCAACTATCAAACACAATTCGGATTAAGAAGTTACATCTTTTCAAGCGAATCTTGCTGCATTTATATTGATCTACAAATGTTAATAGGGCAAGCCTTGTAAGAACATTTTAGCGATGGATACACATCAAACACACCACGAACACGAGACGATGGATCATTCGACGATGGACCACTCCAAGATGGATCACTCGAAGATGGACCATTCCAAGATGGATCACTCCAAGATGGACCACTCGAAGATGGATCATTCAGAGATGGACCATTCCAAGATGGACCACTCGATGCACGACATGAGCCAGCCGATCAGCATGACGGGTCAGGACCATCATCGCATGATGATCGCAGATTTCAAGAAAAGATTCTGGATATCGGTTGCCATCACTGCGCCCGTGCTTATACTCTCGCCGATGATCCAATTATTTTTTGGATACTCACTTACTTTTCCCGGCGATAAATATATCGTTTTCATTTTATCCTCAGTCATATTCTTCTATGGAGGAATGCCCTTCCTGCAGGGAATGATCTCGGAGCTTAAAAGGAAAAATCCGGGAATGATGACGCTGATCGCTATGGCCATTGCTGTCGCATATCTTTACAGTTCTGCAACAGTCTTTGGCTTACCGGGAATGGATTTTTTCTGGGAGTTGGCCACTCTGATCGATATCATGCTGATCGGACATTGGATCGAGATGTCGTCAGTACTCGGAGCGTCGAAAGCTTTGGAGCTTCTTGTCACCATGCTGCCTGACCAAGCTCACAAAGTCCATGTCGATCATGTCATGGATGTCAAATTGACCGATCTGCAAGCCGGCGATATCATCGTCGTAAAACCCGGTGAAAAAATTCCGGCCGATGGAATCATCACCGAAGGCGAAAGTTATCTCAACGAATCCATGCTAACAGGCGAGTCGAGACCGGTGAAGAAGGCTGCACATGATAAAGTCATCGGCGGTTCGATCAACGGAAGCGGGTCGTTTCGAGCGCAGGTTAGCCACACGGGAAAAGATACGTACCTCAGCAAGGTGATCAAGATGGTCGAAGATGCGCAGAAGGCGAAGTCGAAGATGCAAAATCTATCGGATCGTGCGGCAAAATGGCTGACCTACATTGCCTTGACTGCCGGCTTTGCATCGCTGGCAATCTGGCTTCTCCTTGGCCTTCCATTCGTATATGCATTGGAGCGCATGGTAACGGTGATGGTGATATCCTGCCCCCATGCCCTCGGTTTGGCGATTCCCCTGGTCGTCGCTATATCCACTACGCTTTCGGCCCAGCATGGGCTTCTCATTCGTAACCGGACTGCCTTCGAAGAATCGAGGAAGATCACTGCCATCGTCTTCGATAAGACGGGCACACTGACGAAAGGAGAATTCGGAGTCACGAGATACGAATCAACTCTCAGCGCTTATTCCGCCGATGACTTGCTTCGGATTGCCGGCGGCATGGAGCAGAACTCCGAGCATCCAATCGCCACAGCCATCGTCCGAAAATCAAAAGAAAAAGGTATCGATATTCCGAAACCCGAACAGTTCAATTCGATCGCAGGCGTAGGAGTAGAAGCAACGATCGAAGGTAAATCGGTGAAGATCGTCAGCCCGGGATATCTGCATGAGCAGCATATTGCCGTACCAGAGAAGGCAGTAACCTCTAATGCAGAAACCGTTGTATTCCTCATGATCGATAACCAGTTGGCAGGGTTTCTTGCCTTAGCAGATGAGATCAGGCCTGAATCTGCAGCGGCGATCCAAAAATTTAAGGAGAATGGGATCAAAGTATTCATGGCGACAGGCGATAATAATGTCGTCGCCAAATCAGTGGCGGATCTGTTGAAGCTCGATGGCTATTTTGCAGAAGTACTGCCGGAAAGAAAAGTAGAGATCGTCAAAGAGCTTCAGCAAAAAGGAGAGTTTGTTGCCATGACCGGAGATGGAGTCAACGATGCCCCTGCTCTTGCTCAGGCCGATGTCGGAATCGCCGTCGGATCCGGTACCGATATTGCTGCAGAGACTGCCGATATCATTCTCGTCAATAGCAATCCCGAAGATATCCTTGCTCTTATCCTCTTCGGAAAAGCGACGTACCGCAAAATGATACAGAATATTGCTTGGGCGACAGGGTATAACGCTTTAGCCATTCCACTTGCTGCCGGCGTTCTCTACTCGACGGGATTTGTTCTCGGACCTGCCGTCGGCGCTGTGTTCATGAGTTTGAGTACGATCATCGTTGCTGTGAATGCCAAACTCCTGAGGATCAAGACCACTTAGCCGGCACGATGCATTGCACCGCCGGCACCTCGGGATTCGCTGCTGCCAACCGGATGGAGTAGTTCTCGCGGTACTGCCATTCGCAAATGGATGTACATTTCGATGAGATGGGTTCGGAAAACCTCATCAAAGATATTTTTTTGTGAGCTGGCATTATCATCACCGTACCACCAGAACCAATCGCTGCCTTGTGCCTTCAGCAGCGACGTGTGCGCAGCCTCGACAGAATCCTTCGTTCCAGCTGCTGTTTCGATACAGAAATCCAGGACTTCCCTGGCTTCGGAAAGAAGCTCCCATGCATGATTTTTTTCCGGATGGCCGATCCATATTCCGAAATTTCCATTGATCCACGAGCCTGCAACAATATGTTGGATCGGGCGAATATGTTCTTTTCCGATCATCGTGATCGCTTCCGAAAAAGTGACCGGTTCGATCTCCGGAGTTGATGTCAGAGCCTGGTAAAATTCATTAAGGAAGTATTTTCCGTTCTCATAGTAATTCTCCCAACAATTCTCGCCATCGAGAATAACGGAAATGCATGCTTCCTTGATCGCCTCTTCGCCGAACCTTCCGAGAATTGCAGCGTGGATGTCTTTGCATCGCTGCGTGAAGTTCAGCGCTGCATCGCGTGCATCCCACGAAGCATAGTCGAATCCGATCGTATCCGATAGACCGTGATCGCGGAAAAAGATCACAATGTCCTTGCTTCCTACGCTAAATTTTCGCGGAAAGTATTTTTCAAGATCACCATATTTCTGGTCCGGCGTTCCTAACCGTTCGTCGCGCAAAGAATTTGCAAGGACGGTCTCATCGCTTGCCGTCCATTGAATATTTTCTCCGAGCAGCACACGAAGTGCGTCATCGGAGATGCTTCCTTCGGCAGGCCACATTCCGAGCAGTTCGAATCCGAATCGCTCTTCGAATAATTCTTTCGCCCGATGTACCTGGGCACGCGCATCGTCAACAAATGAAAATCTCTTGTAAGGCAACAGCGCATCCGGCATCGCCTCGTGAGCAGAGTCTGTATTGCAGAGCAATGGCAGGATCGGATGGTAGAACGGAGTGCCGGAAAGCTCGATCTGGCCGCGCTCAAAAAGCTCCTGATGCTTAGCTAAGACGGCATCGAGTATCATCTCCTGTTTTGCAAGCAGGATGTTCTTTTCCTCTTCCGAGTAATTCCTGTCTTTGGCAATGAGTGAAGCATAGGGCTCTTCAATGCGCGAGAACTCTCCCGTCCAGGCAAGAGCGTAATGAACGAGCAAGTCTCGGATATCCGTGACGGAGAAATCGTAATTCCTCTCCTTCATCCGAAAGAGTTCGAGATATCGTACGGAGCGCGAGATCATTCGCTGAACATTTGCGAGGAAGCATTCTCTTAGGACAAGACTCTTTTCCTTCTCTGTCAGTGCACTTGTCTCTTTTTTTGCGATGTGCAGCAGATCGTCTTCGATGCCGTCCTGATATGCTTCTATCTGCCTGATCAGCGACGGGACAAGATTGATCACGGCATGCATTTTCGGATATTGCTCCAGATGCTGCGCCATTTCAAGATAGTCTTTTGTCGCATGCAGGCGCACCCATGGCAGAACCATCCGATGACCGTTCCGGTAATCGGGCTGATGCTGATGCCACAACAGTACTAACTTGATCGGAGTCATTTTCGTATTTCAAGAGATCACTTTGCCGGCCTGACTATCGGCTAATGAAAGAGGTTACCGCCCAGAGCGATACGCAGCCGATCACGATCCAGAGCAATACGCCTTCGATGAACGGCTTGATCCCCACCGATTGCATTGTCTTGCGTGAGAGCCCTGCGCCGATCAGAAAGAGCGTAACGACAAGTCCTGTCTTTGCTATACTAACAAGAATATCGAATACTTTGGATTCGAGCGGTAGATAGGTACGAATAATGGTAGCCAGAACAAAGAGAAAAATGAACCACGGAATATTGACCTTCTTCTTGCTGCTTTTGAAGAGGAATGCCGTCCCAAGAGCGACCGGAACGATCCACAATGCCCGCGCCAGCTTTACCGTCGTTGCGATCTTCAGAGCTTCATCGCCATATTTAGCTGCTGCGCCAACTACTGAGCTTGTATCATGAATGGCGATCGCAGCCCAGATCCCGAACTGTGTCTGCGTTAACTTCAGATACTCTCCGATCATCGGAAAGATAAATAGTGCAATCGAGTTCAATATAAACACCGTACCCAATGCCACGGACATTTGATTCTCATCGGCTTCAAGTACAGGGCCGACGGCGGCGATGGCACTGCCTCCGCAGATCGCCGTTCCGCTCGATATCAAATGCGATGTCTTTCGCTCGATCTTCAGCCATCGGCCGATGAAGTAGCCTAGCGTCAGCGTTCCGAATATCGTTGCGATCGTAAATAGGATTCCCGATTGGCCCGCTTCAAGGACGTTTCCGAAATTCATACTAAATCCGAGACCGACAACAGAAACCTGCAAAAGGATCTTCGTTGCTTTATGGTTATACTTCTGGTACGGATGG
>JAUZOQ010000126.1 GCA_030706385.1 Bacteroidota bacterium
ATATCTTTTGCCGCTGCGGCATCGATCCGGAAACCCGGACGGTGATCTGCGAAATATCCTGGCAATCGGTCGAGCCCTTCCGGCCCGACGTCCTACCCGAATCCGAACATATTCGCCAGCGTCTTGAGTCGAGGCAGCCCGGAGGCCTCGGTATTTTCCTCATCCATGCACTCGTCGATGAGATCGAGTACGATTATCACGACGGAAGAAGCCTGATACGATTAATGAAAAAATTGTAGCCCTTAGTCCCGGGTTACGATCGTTACGACGAATGCCGATTCAAACGACGAAGAAGTAGTATCCTGTTTAGAGTTCAGGAAGGGTGTGGATATGATCTCGATCTTCGATTCCGGCTCTTCGGCCAGCTTTAATTCCGAGAGAAACTTCCCAGCAAGCTGTCGGATCGATCCGAGCGCAGAAGCGCTGAATGGCTGAATCCGTATGATGCTTCTTCTACAAATAATTCGCGTGATCTTTTCTTTGAGGGGAGTGATCCATGCAAGGGAATTAGCAGTTGAATCGGCCAGCAAGACGAAGATGTCTTTCCGGACGATTATCGGATTCTCAGTTAGTAAAGGGAGCCGCACTTCGAGAGTATCGAATGCCTGCTTCACCGATCCGTGAACATCGGTAACATGGAGATCGGCAATGAGCAATTTCTTTCCTGCATCATTGCTACCGAGTTGCAGTGTCCGCACCATTTCATCTTCGGCAGAAGAATCCTCGCCGGAGAAATGAACGATCACTTTCTCTCCATCGCGGATCGTTGCATTCCAGGATCTGACACCGGCTTCCGAAGAGATGAATCTCGAAAGTCCGATAGGTGGAATGGAAAGAGTGCGCTCGGATACTTCGCGCACGACCGGTGAAAGCAATTTACCGTTATCCGAAAGAATGCAGGAGCCCGAGGATCCTCGTTCCGATGAATGCTTTATTCGTGCACCTTGAATCTGCCAGGTGTTGCGTAAGTATTGCTCGATCGCTCCGGCAAGCCGCTCTGCAGGTTCGGCAATGATGGTCAGGGAGCTTTCAGGCATTTCCTGCATTCGCTTTCCAATAATATTCAGCAATTCATACCTGGCGCTGCCCGCTTCAACCGATGTAAGGTCGAATTGGAACGGATGACTTACTGCATGCAGCCCACTCGGTAAATCCGCACTGCCGCTCTGGAGCGTAATTACGGCGGGAAGCATTTCATAGCTTGTCGTGATCGTATCGACGGAATGCGCGATTACCGAACGGATAGATCGCCCGTTCGTCGTAAAGTGAACCGATGTTGTTAAGGCCGGCACTCCAAGATCATGCGGCGCTTGAGCCGGTTGCGGAGCATCCGTTGCAATGCTGAATCCGATCCTGATCCCGGCACTGAGCGATTGCTTGGCGAATCCACGAGCAAGCTCTCCAAGATCGACGCTTGCGAATGCTTCGGTGTTAACCGAAAAAAGATTCGAAAGAGGAAATCTCCCGCCGATGATGAGCGGAATACCGTAATGAAATGCCGAAGTACTGATAGCATCTCCTGAAGAGATGATCGTATCTTTTCCCGGCGGATCGATGCTTTCCAAATGTTGCGAGATGTCATTCTTGATCCTGTAATTTCCCCAGAGGCCGGTCGCAACGAAGAATTTTGAACTCAAGGCATAGGAAGCCGTTACTTCACATTCGATCTTTTCCGTATTCGAGATAATGCGAAAATCTTTCACGGCTCCGATAGTCTCGAAGTAATTCGACTTGAAGACTCCGGAACTCGTAAGATATCCTGCTCGGATCGAGAGTCCGAACTGAGATGAGAACAAGCGCGGCATCTGAAGGTAGATGCCGGCACTGAATGCATTATCCCAGGAAAGGCCGGCGCCATTGGCGCCAAAAGTTTGGATCACTCCCAGATCCCGATTCAATGCCGTCGGCGAACCGTATTGATAGCTGCCGAGAATTCCCAGATAGGTATGAGGCCGATCCTGCGCGCGAAGCGGCAGTGCGAAGAGCACCAGGAGAAGAAAAAAAATCCGGCAGGTATTCAATTGACTCCAAATATACAAAAAGGCATGAGCGATTCCGCACTCATGCCTTCATCAGATCGAATGCGGAATGCTCACTGAAGAAAATATCCGATCATTCCCGGCGTTGCCAACGTCGTCTTTTGCTTCGAGCGGATATCGAGAAGCTCAAGCGATGAAGTTGCATGCTCATAATCTCCGGCCCACGTGATGCAAAGGAGCTTTGTTCCATCGTTCGACCAGCTTGGATAGGCTTCGAAGCGCAGCCCATCGTTGGAAATATTCGTCTTCGTTTTTCCGAGATCGCCCGTGATAAAGATATCGATGTTATCATTCGGTTTCATGAGGCCGGCATAGGCGAGCTGAGATCCGTCCGGCGACCATACCGGTGTGCCGCCGCTATCTACAAATTGTTTCGCAGACGATCCCCCTGCATCGATCACATAGATTCCTCGGTGATCGGTAAAGGCAATCTGCATGGAGCCATGGCGCCAAACGATGATCCCTGCGCCATCGGCTCCGACTTCATCGATCGAGCAAAGACTGCGGGCGCCGCCAACAGAAGTACCGGCGATCTCGAGCGTTGAGCTCAGCCACGACGAGTTGATATTATCCGAAGTATAGTAAACGATATTCAAACCGTCTTCGGAAAAGCACGGAGTCGTTTGAATATTGAATCTATCGGTGACTAAGTGGCTTCCTGTTCCATCGGTGTTCGCAACATACAAATTCGATCGCGTCGCACCCGAATCCAGAGTTGCAAAAGTAACCTTCGTTCCATCCGGCGATAGAACGATCGAAAGCACTCGAAGCTGCTGCTTCTTGATCTGTTGTGTATAGATCACGCGCGGATTGGAGTTGTCGTTTTGAGCGACGATGAGTGTCATGCTGTCGGGATTGCCGAAGGCGCTCGATGTGACGTAGGCGATCTTGCCTCCAGCGGCCGAGCACAAGATGGCCGGATCGCTTGCACTGCCGATCGTTTGACGAAGCGCTCCGCTTGTATCGACGATCTTGATAATTTCCGGAGTGCCTTTATTCAACTGATCCCATTGCGTATAGATGATCAGCCCTTTGTTCGGATTGCCGGCAGGCTGAGTCTCGATCGTATCGGCACAGCCCACAAGCCCTGCAATACATCCTGCGAGATATAGACCGCAGAAAAGAAAATACAAATTGAATGTTTTCATGATCGTTAGGAATGTCAGTTAAAACAATAATTGAATTGATAGAAATTTCAATTCACTGACGATTACGTTGAACAAAAACTTACACGTAGACAAAAAGAATTTTAACTACCTCACATAATATCCGAATCCTCCTGGCGAGGCGATGAGTTTCGTTGTCATGTCCGGCAACGTGACTTCTTCGAGCGAAAGCATCGTGTTATCGAAATCTCCGATCCACCTGGTCACAAGCAAATGTTTTCCGTCGCTTGACCATTGCGGGTATGCCTCGGCTACTCCGGAAGTGTTCGTGATGTTCGCGATCACGGTGCCGCTGCTAGTCAAAAGTTCGATATCACCCATTGATATTGCCAGTGTATCACCTGTCGGCGACCATGCCGGAGTGTAGCCGAGATCTACAACATGCTTTCCCGTACCGTCGCTCTTAATGAGAAAGATCGAGTCATTATCGACATAACAGATCATATTTTTTGCCGACCAGACGATCGATCCGGCTCCATCGACCATGGCATCGGTGATGCCCGTCAGCATAAAGTGAGAACTTCCATCGACACTTGCGATCTCGATCGTTTTCTTCAGATTATGCGCATCGTCAAAATTCCGGTAATAGGCAATCTGTTTTCCATCGGGTGAGAAGCACGGATGAGTCTGGTGATCGAACGAGTTGGTAATAAGACGCCTGCCCGATCCATCGGAATTGCAGAGATAAAGATTATCCCGATCTGCTGTCGTGTCATGGCTATAGAAGAGGATCATCGATCCGTCCGGGGAGATTGCGTAGCCATACATATCCTGGACTCGTCCGTTCGGAGTGCTCAGGTCCAATGCTCGTGCATTGCCGCCGTTCTTATCGGAGATAACGAAGCTCGGAGATTTCGACGTCGAATCTCCTGTAGTCCAGAGTACTCTCTTCGAGCTAACTCCGAAGGCATATCCGGGCCCGAGAATTTTCGGGTTCATCCCGGCGGAATCGGCAGAAACTACATTTGGAATAGCATCACGATTTGAAAAATCGAGTGTAGTATAAACGATCCTCTCGTCGTTAGTCTCAACTTGAGGAGTATTGATCTGGTCCTTACAACTCATGAAGGCAAGGCTTGCAATGAGAGCACAATAAAATAGGATGGAAGTGTTTTTCATAAATGCAAAAAAAAGAGAGTAACGTGTAGTAAATTTGAGTATCGGTATCTTGACGACTATCTCCATTCATTCCTTACATGAATGGCAAAAATTATTTATGTAAGGATTCGGGCTTCTCGTTCGTCTTCTGTTTGCAAAAAATGTTATACCCAATCGAACTTGAATCGGGCAATAAGTCTTTACAGAGAAGCCGTCAGCCGGGCACATCTTCTATGAATGAAGTAGTTCGTACAGCTTCCAGCGATGATATTGCCGTTCCGTTCCGCCGCTTTCTCGCAGGCGATGATTCTGCTTTTCATACTCTCTATAAAATCCATAACCAGCGGATCTATGCCTATTGTTCGAAGATCCTTCGCGATGCTGAGGCTGCAAAAGATGTAACGCATTCCTTATGGGAAAAAGTGATCGCCCTTCGCGAAAAAGAGCCGAATATCCTGAATCCGGCAGGATTTCTTTTGCGAATGGCACGGAATCTCTGCCTCGATCATCAAAAACACCACCGGTTCCAAAAACCTCTTGAAGAGTTGACTGAATCCGAACATCGCAACCTCACGGATACGGAACTGACATCCGATGAAGGGTACGTCGTCGAAGCGCTCCTACAACTACCGGAAGCAGCGAAAGAAATTATCGTGCTTCATTATTACAGCGGATATTCATTCGAAGAGATCGCCGAGATGCTCGGCAAATCTCCGAATGCGATCTGGACTCGGGTCTCCCGCGCCCGCAACGATCTGAAGAACATTATTACAAAACGGATGAAGGCCGAACACACTACAGAAAGGAATACTCATGGCAGATAAGCACACCGATCTCGACCGATTGATCGACTCGGCCTTAACGAAGGACCGGGCAAAGATCCCCGAGCTGCCTGAGCAGCCCGATGCTTCGCTGCTCTCGCGTCTGGAAACGCGGAATACGCTTTCCGCTGCCGGAGGTAGGATAGCAAAGAGTGCCGGAACAGGTTTTCTTTCCGGAGCAACGATGAAACTTGTTCTCGGTTTTCTCGGAGCTACGGCCATCGGCGCTGCCAGCTTCTTCCTGTTTTTTCCGGCTTCTCATGAGGATGTAAATCCACTTCCGAACTCCGGTACACTCACTGTGCCGCTTGACTCGGTGAAGCTCGTCAAGAATGACTCCATAAAAGGAGCGATTCAAACTCCGAAGATAAACAGCACTCTCTCATCGGCATCTCATCAGAAAGAACGATCGGATACAACAACTGCAAAGAACACGCACCGAGAGTTGCATTCGAATGATCTTCTTCCTGCTTCATCGAAAGAAGTGAAGAAAGATGGTATCGAAGTGCCGATAGAAGGACATTGAAACTAGCTGGTAGTTGATAGCTGGTAGCTGGTAGATATGGGGACTGCTTCCAGTGGGACGGACTCTCAGTCCGTTCGACGAAGACGACTTCGCAGAACGGACTGAGAGTCCGTTCCACTGAAGCCGTCATTTCGTTGAACTCGGGCCAATGCCTGTGGCCACTAGCCACTAATCACTAGCCACTGCTCTCACCTAAAGATCGCATTCCTGGGCGGATCCTCGTGCGGTCCGGTGTTCGGGCCGTCGCTCCAGTGATTCTTCGGTTCGGTCTGTGCTTCACCGACTCCGTACGTTACTTCCTCCTTTATCGAACCGTACTTCTGCCATTCGATATGACCTGCATCCCATTGATGCGGCCCGCCATGACCTTTTTCAAGTGTGCAGTGCTGAACGAGAATGACGTTCCAGATATCGCGCTGCCAGGTTACGATAGCCCATGCAACAACAGTCTTTCTATACGCTGCATGCTTAACTTCCGTGCTAACCTTTCTCCATGATCCGATAACGGTGCGAAGCGTTGTCAGCTTTACTTCAGGGCATTGTTCTTTTACTGCCGGTCCGCCTGCTCCCGGAACAAGTCCGCCGCCGGGTCCGGGATCGGTACCGTTATTTCCGCTGCCGCCCGTATCTCCGCCCGGAGTTTTTCCCGATCCATGATCTCCGCCGGAATCGCCGCCGCTATCTTTGCCGCCGTCTTTCTTTTTTTCGTCGGCTTCTTTTTTATCGGCCTCTTCTCTGGTTGGGATCTTATGCAGATCTTTTTCTTTAATGATCTTCTCTTTCGGTGGCTCGGGCTCGCCTTTTTCGTCGTCATTGCAGGAGCCTGCGCCGAGATAAACATAGACATCCATGACAGTTCCGTGGTGCGGGCCGCTATGGCCTTTCCATAACGAACACGTAAAGACACCCCATACCTGATAGACTTTTCTCCATCCGTTCACGCATTCGGTAACGAGATTCCTCTTGTAGAACCGATACGTGTACGGGCATGGCTCGTGTTCGGTAGAAGTTGCGCCGGAAACATTCGGAGAATCGATGCGATCAAAAACATCGAAGAAGCTTTCCGTCGATATTCCACTTGTGTAAGGAGGAGTATCGTTCTTTCCGATCGTGAATATATTCGGTACGGCCCATCCGTTATTCGCTCCGATGGCGTGGCCGCCGGCATCATGTGCCTCGACGCTCCAGGCAAAGTTATCGGTGTTGCGCGATGAGAAATCGAAATAGTGCTGACGAATAAGATCGGTGCCATCATAGATCGTCGCCGAGATTCCATCTTTCTCGAATACCGGAGTTGCCGTCAGCAATGCCTGCTGCGCCGTCTGTCCCGGAAGAACCGGTACGATACGCAGATCGTACTGAACGCCGGATGGTGCTGAAGGCATTGGCGGAGTCCATTGGAAGTTCAAACCCGCCTGACTTGCCTGCGAAGTGCCAATCTGTGAGTTCATCCAATGATAGCGGACATATTGTTCGACATTCGGTCCGCTCTGGATTCTGCTTATCGGATGTAGATCGGAAGCGTACAGAATATGCCGATTCGTTTCACCGAAATCTAAGACAGGGGGAAGCGAAGTGAACGGCAGCTTCACGAGATCGGCAATCGTCTCATGCTGAGGCGGATTCTCCGAGAAATTCAGGCACAATCCGCTCGGGCTGTTATCGGAACTGTGCGAAAAATATTCGCTCCAATTCGCGCCGTTTGCCGGAGCAACAAGCACAGGAGGATTGATCCCCTGGATCGTGAACGGATTGCACACCGATCCGGGGATCACGCGGCCAGTCGTTGCATCGATGAACCAAACGCACAGCGAGTAATTGCCTTCTGGCAATCGGCCAAGCCGCTTATAGGTACCGTCGATACCGCTCGGAAATTCGATGGCTTTAATCGGCACGATATCCCGCGCATTGAACGTATTCGTTCCGAAATGGAATGTGGTGATCTCCATCTTCGAAGGATTGGTCCGTGCAACGGTCTCGCCATTCAGTGTTGCTTCAGCCATCAGTTTGACAGGGAAGTTACACTGCTCTGTCATCGGAACGGTAAGAGTAATGGTGATGGGATTCGATTGCCAATCCGCAATAAAAGGGGACGGATTCGGAATCATGGTGATCCCGGGATGCAGAACGATCTGCCCGGTCTGAGCCTCGGCGAAACTGCCGAAGCCCAAGAGCAGAATAATAAGAAGTAGTACTGTATGTTTCATAATGATCTCCTAAGTAAATACAATGAATGAAATAGTTGATTTACTTCTAAAACGTCCGACCGAATCCGTCCTGTGACGCCGGAAACCATGAAAAGCCTTTCATGAAGTTTCGAAAAGGAGAAATAAAAAAGCCGGAGATCATCCGGCTTTTTCAATGAGCAGTTGTAATGAGTTATCTGGCCTCTTGCCTCTGGCCACTAGCCACTAATCACTAGCCACTGCTCTAAAGCGGTTTCGGCTGCGGCCCGGGCGGAATGTTGGGATCGG
>JAUZOQ010000127.1 GCA_030706385.1 Bacteroidota bacterium
CTTCCTGGACTTCCCCGGTGAGCAAGCGGCGCTTGATGATCCGCGAATCAGTGATCAGGGAGTGGCTCTTATGCATAAGAAAAGCCTCTCTCATTTTCGAAGCTGCAAGATTCCAAGAACGATTATTTTTCTCATCCGATACTCTTTGGGCAAGTGCGGCCGCAGATTCGAGACCAACTATCCCAAATGTCTGATGCGCAACATCGTATCCTGGTCGGATTCCCAGTGCTTCGTTGCGCTCGGAAATGTCACGCGATGCTTTAAGCAGCCCGGTTTCATGATCGAGAAACTCGGGACGCAGCAAATAATTGGCTATTGCGCATATTCGCTGCCAATGATCTTTGACGAGCGTTTCATCTCCTGTCCATTCAAGATAGGTATGAAGTGCAGTAAGCACGAGGCCGTTCGAATCAAGTTCGGAATCCGCACCGCCCCGGAATCGGCTCGCTTCGGCAACCATGCCTTGATCGTTTGAAAGTCTCGTTAAGATATGCTCAAGAACAATCTTTGCAGTCTCAAATTGGCCTGAGTAGATCAATGCCTCGGCTACCATTGCTGCATCGCGCCCCCACTCCATTCCATACTGCCAAATGCTTGCATCGAACCTGCCATCTGAAGCTATCGCACTTCTCAATCCTTTCTTGGCAGCTTCAAAGACATATGCTATCCTCTTAGAAAGACTAGTATCCGACTCCGAAACATGAGAAGTGTTTTTCCAATATTTTTCTTCGCGATCAAAGAATTCATCGAGATCGAGTCTCCCTTCCATGCCCCCTATTGCGTATCCGATCTTGGCTTCGGTATTTCCCCGCTCGATCGGCTCCGGCGCTATGGTTAAGAACCGCTCCTTGGTCCTGGCACCGGGAAACCCGGCCAGGTAAATTTCTGCATGACCGGCAGCGTACAGAAATGTGTCGCCTTGGTTGAATGCGGAGAAGAGCGTGGGATTGGCGTAAAGCGCTGTCTCGATTTCGATCCTGCGCCCCTCGCCGCCATCGACATTGATCCAACGAACAAAGGCATTACTGCCGATCGAAGTCGAAAACGTTTCCCATACTTCGCACTCTCCTGCATGCCAATGAGCGAGCACAGTTGGGACTCCCTCATATTCACTATGCTCCACCGTGAGATCGTCGTGCCGAGGCCGGTAACGGATGCCGTCGATGATAACGGTGAGCATCGTTCTTTCCAATCCAAGCTCAGGATGAAAGAGATATGTACCCCATTTCCGGGTAAAATTCTCCGGAGTCGCGACTAAAATACCAAGCGGAGTTGCATCAGGATTCCGACTCCATTGTATTGCAATCTGAATCTTGCCCGAGCCGAGAAAGAAATATTCCGTCGCGGGAAGATTTGTTTGGGAATCAGAATGCAATAAGTGAAATTCTTTCCCCATTGTGCTGTCTAGGTTAGGAGCCAAAATTCATGATGATGACATAGAGTCCGATAATTACCGCCACTCCGGCCCAACAAGCTGCAAAACCCCATAGGTCAAACTTCGTTGGTCGTGGAAATTCCCAATTCGTATGAGGAAACATCTTGCTTTTTTCAACGAGAGCCGGATCATCGATGCGTTTCTGAACTTCAATCTTGTCCAAGTCCCGATTCGAAAGACTCGGAGTATGAACGCGTGCATAAAATTCTTCCAGCACTTTCTTGCTGTTCGGTTTAGTCAGAAGGCTGACAAGAAAAAGAACGACAAATGGGAAAATAATATCAAAAGCAAATGAAGCCGTCGATAGTCCTGCCTTTGAAAAATTTACCAGGTCCAATCCACATAGACCGAGCAGCCATAACTGAAACTTAAAAACTCCACTGCCCTCCCGGATCGAACTCGGATTTTTCGGATCGATGCGTTCAACCTTTTCGAAATAGATGGCAACCGGCGCGACGACGACAGACTTCTCAATTTTCTCACCAACCACTCTTGCCGTACCGTTTCGGACATCAGATTCCTTCGCCCGCACCGTCGTGATTTCAGTATGCGCCTTTGTTTCAACTGTTAACGCTTCACTCTGCCGCAACGAGCCAATTGCGGGTATGACGTTAGGTACGACAACCGTTATCAGTATGGAGAGCACCATTTGAACGATCACGGCTTTGGTTGATAGGCGGCGCCAGAAATACACAAGCCATAATGCCGGACCAACAACAGTACCGATTGAAAGTACATATTTAAAGACTACGAAGATATCATCTACGGCGTATGCAAAACCGATACCTCCGATCAAGACAATAAAAATGACGAGTCTTCCCACAAGAAGCTGTCTCTTCTCGCTTGTATGTGGCCGCAAAGGAAGTAAGATGTTCTTTGTGAATGCAGCCGACCACTCCAGGCTTGAGCCTGCCTTTGAAGCCATATTCGCTGCAAGAACGCTGGCAAGCATCAGCCCGACGAATCCCGTGCCTAAGAGATCAAGAGTCATCGTACCCCAGATAAAGGTCGCATCGGATAGCTTATCGGCATAGAGACCTACGGCAATAACTCCTGTGAGCGCCCATCCGATGATAATAAGTCTTTTAGCGAAAGCTCCCGTCACCATACCGATTCGAGCTGAGGAGTCATCTTTGGCAGAACCTCCCACAGTAAAATTTCGCGGAGCCAGTCCGATAAGATTCACTATAACCATGGTCAGCACAAAATACCACGTGTACTCGCTTCCGGCACTACTGCCGAATAGATTGAACATCGCATCCGGTACTTTCGCATGCAATCCTGCGAATCCTCCGAGGGCATGGAGGCCGACAGGAATTAATGCAGTCGAGAGAAAAAAGATCATGATTCCTTGCAATACATCCGTATATGCAGCAGCAAACAATCCCCCCATGATGACGTATGCAGCTGTAACGAGCCCGTACAGTATGTAGAACGACGTAAGATCAATGTAAGAAATACTTGCCTTGACCTCGCCTTTCTTTTCCAATTCGTGCAAGTAATCAAGCCGAAGTACTTCTCCTGTCGATATCTGATCGCCGGATTGTTTTGCTTCCAGAGATTTCATCTCTCGAAATCTCATTATACAGGCCTTCTCATCGGATGTACACTCCGTCTCGGGCTTGACAAGTACTGCCTGCATTGTCTTCCCAGTGATCAGATAGCCAAGAGAGGATCCATAGATGGCCGAGAGTAGGAGGTAGACAGCAAAGAGACCGGAAAGAAACTTCGATTGAAATCTATGCTCGTAAATATCCCCCGGCGCAACGTAACGTGCACGCCGCTGCAAGACGGAGCTAAACCAATAAAATGGGGTGATGAAGAGCACGAGGTTTTGAAACCACACTCCCGATAAACCTTGCCGGTAGATCTCACGCGTAACGCCGGCAGCTTGATCGGCGCTGACCATATTACCGAAATTCAAAAAACTCGTCATCACCTTCCCGAAACTTCTTCCAGCCTGAAAGAAGTCAGATGTTGTCTTCACTTTTTTTCGAGTCCAGCGTCCGATCACGATCAACGCTCCGAGATAGAGCGCGATGATTCCCCAATCGATAATACTTAGTCCGTAAAACTTCATGGTTTATGCCTACAGGAAGTCAGAGCGAAAAGCCCTTGCGGAATTCTCTCCGCCTGCACAAAGTTACTACTTTCATGACCGAAGAAAAAACAAATCCTAGTTGGACAGGTTCTCGTGAACTCCATGGACAAGGCACAATCTTATCAAAATTCGATTTTCCGAAGGATGAACGGGCCCTGGGCGGCGCCTATCGTGTAGACGAGAATGCTGAGCTTCTGCAACGTTATTTCCTCTTTGAACGGCTGCTACTGCGAGCGCAGGCAGGATGGTTGATGGGTACTCCGGAGTTCGAGGTCAAGGTCGAATATGGAAGGCATATCTACTATCATTCCGAAGCTGCGATGAAGCTCCGTACCCGGCTTACAGAACTTCGCTCAACGGAGGATATCGTCGACTCATTCACTTCGCCTGAAATTGAAGAGGTCTTCAGGGAGCTCATTTCTGCAGAATCCCCTGCTCATTTCTTAGCCGGAGTCTACGGAGTTCTTCTTCCGCATTTGATAAGCGCCTATACGATCCATACTCAGACCACCGATCAAGTCGCTGACGCTCCCACAATTCGAATTCTGAAGCAGATTCTTTCAGACTACACGGAAATGTATCTCTGGGGCAAAGAAGCTCTGGATGCTTATGTCAGAGGAGGCTATGACGGCGCCAATATCGTGTTTTCCCAGATGCATCTGGAACAAGTCCTTAATTCCTTTGGAGGTGTTACCGGAAGAACGGAGCGAAGTGATAAACCGGCGCAGCTTCGGTCATCAACAGAGTCGCCGTTCCAGCGATCATTCATCGCCACCAGAGATCCTCGCTTCACAACATTCGAACATACGTACGAATATAAGATTGCCGATAAGGGAAAGATCGTCTACAACACTGTTTTCGATGAGACTGCACTGAATCTCATTCGCTCTCAGCGTGATGAATTGGATGCGATCGAAACGTTCTCGAACGTGCTGTACGAGATCCGCGATGTACCATTCGGCTTTGATTACGATATTGCCAGGATCATTTACGACGAGACCCGGCATACCGAACTCGGGCACAAGGCATTGCAGGAATTGGGATATGATCCCTTTGATCTTGCAAATCGGTTGCTTGGCATCAAAGTCCGAACAAAGATGCCGGCCGAGTATTCGTTTGCCGAGATCAATCTCTTTGGTGAAGCGAACATCGTTCAGGAAGTACTCCGCCATTCCCGTGAAGCATATTCCATGGGCGATGAGCTTAACGGCAAACTATTCGATTATGTCAACGCCGATGAACGAACTCATCTGAGTAAAGGGATTAGGTGGCTGAAGTATATCTTCAAGACGGATTCCGTTCAAGAGATCACGCAAAAGACGAAGGATATCGCGATCAAACGTCTTCTGGAGCTTGGCATTATCGATCACGAAGTCGCGCTCACAATCTCGCATAAAGAACTGGCAAAGATCATCGGGGAATAGAACCAGTAATAATGAAGATTTTTTTCCTTCTCCTGGCAACACTGATAATTCTTGGATGGCAAAAAGAGCCTGGCAAGAAAAAGGTGAAGGTAGAACTCGTACCATACGGTGAAGTCTATTCGAACGACACACCTCTCGATACCCTCTGCCCTGATGGGACTTTCCTCAGGAATTTGGTTAATCGCGATACCACCGATCGCAATTTATATCTTACCTACGGGAGTAAAGATAAACGAAGGATCTATTCCGTCGAGGAAGGCCTTGATCTGCCTCTGTGTTCGCGGCCCCGGTTCATGTATGCAACAAGCCACAGCATCGCCATGCTTTCGGATTGTGCCAGCTTTCAGCAACTCCTTCTCCTGAGCTTGCACCGAAGCCCGGTCGCAACAGAGCGCTTCACGCCGCTTTACATTAATGTGAACGATTCAATACTTTTTGTTCAGGACGAACGATTGGCCAGGGATAAATTTTTGCTTCTTGATCTGGATAATCGTAAAAGGCAGGAGGTTTTTCTGGCTCCGATGATCGAAAATGTCACTAACCGAAAGCAAAAAGCGATCGACTGCCTCCAAGTAAATAAATGTCTTGAGGAGATCTTCTACGAAAGAGGCAATCTCTACGTGAAATTCCTGGCCCGATCTATCGATGCGGACCACCCTGATACCGTTTCAAAGAAAATAAAAGTGCAATGGAAATAAGGTTGGAATCAGGCCGTCCGATGCACAACAGCTGCACTTGCCTGTGCAGTTGGGAAGATGATCATCTCTGCGATCTGCACATGGGCCGGTCGTGATGCCACCCAAACGATTGCATCGGCGATATCTTCAGCAGTTAGTGCCTTGATGGTTCGATATACCTGCGCCGCTTTCTCTTCATCGCCGTGGAATCGAACACTCGAAAACTCCGTCTCGACCAATCCGGGATCGATCGAAGTGACTCGAATCGGTGTATCAACCAGATCCATTCGTAATCCTTTCGTGATCGCATCGACGGCAAATTTTGAAGCGCAGTAGACATTCCCTTTCGGATAGACTTCATGACCGGCGATGGAGCCGATGTTGATGATGTGTCCGGAGCCCCGCGTTACCATACCCGGGACGATCTCTTGCGTCACGTACAGCAGACCCTTGACATTCGTATCGATCATTTCTTCCCAATCTTGCAGGCTGCCTTCATGCAATTTGTCCAATCCGCGTGAGAGGCCTGCATTATTGACAAGAATATCGATCATCCGCCACTCTTCAGGTAATGTAGAAAGCGACTGATGCACTGCTTTCTGATCTCGGACATCAAGTTGAAAAATGTGAATATCAATATCGGGATACTGAGCATGCAGTTGCGCCTTCAATTCCTCCAATCGGTCAATTCGACGAGCGCAGAGCAATAGGTCGGCGCCCTCTTTTGCAAATGCGAATGCCGTGGCGTATCCGATACCACTTGATGCTCCCGTAATAAAGACTGTTGATTTCTGCATTTTAGATTTTTCGTGAATAAGAAGACAATTAACAACCGTCTAGGCGTCATGTGAGCTTCAGTGAGCGTTTCTTCACCATGCCTCCGATCGTATCATTAATGCTGGCCTGAACAACAAAGGCGCTATCATCGATACTCATAACGATCGACTTCAGTTTCATCACTTCAAGCCGTGTAACAACGGTAAAAATAATATCGACATCTTGCGTATGCCCGTGCTTTCCGAATCCTTTCGTACCCTTATATGCTGTAACTCCCCTGCCGAGATGCTCGATGATGGCTTCTCGGATGGCCTCGCTATGCTTCGAGATGATCGTCACGCCCGTATACTCCTCGATTCCCTGCACGACAAAGTCTATCGTCTTCGAGGCAGAAAGATAGGCCAGGATCGAATAAAGAGCTGTCTCAATACTGAGGATCAACGCTGCGCTCGAAAAAAGGATGATGTTAAGGAAAAGAATAACATCGCCAATAGATAGTGAAGTGCGTTTACTGATGAAGAGAGAAAATACCTCAGTCCCATCAAGTACTCCTCCACCTCGGACCGATAGACCGATGCCAAGGCCAATGAAGAAACCTCCGAAAACAGCTGTGAGGCTTTTATCATGAGTTAATACCGGAAATTGAATGATGGCAAGTGCAACGGAAAGCACCGTGACGGCAAAGAACGTCTTTAGCGCAAATTCCTTCGAGACTTGTCTTGAAGCGAGGATAACAAAAGGGAAATTGATGAGGAAAATGAGGACGGGCAGAGGCACTTTCGTGATATCCGTCATGAGCAAGGAGACTCCGATCACGCCTCCATCAATAAATGAATTCGGAAGCAGGAATGCTTTTAATCCAAATGTTACCGAAAGCACTCCGAGGAGCAAGAGTCCGCCCTCAGCCAGATAATGAAAAACCCCTTCCTTGCGGAAAGAAAAAATCATTCTTCGTTGCATCGGATCCCTAGCTCGAGGCGAACATTATTTCTCCGAAATATCCGCTATTTGTTCGGGACAGCCTGCGCTGGTTTTTCCTGCCAACTTGCCCAGTATTCTTTCCACTCCACTGCCTCGGCAGCAGGAGCGATCTTCAGAGGGCTATGAGCATCGAGCATCATGGCGCATTCGTTCGTACGAGTGAGCTTGTCCTGATTGCGTAGAGCCTTCGGATGTGGGCCATGGTGAATGCCCTGCGGATGCAGAGTCAGCATGGCAGCCTCAATGTTA
>JAUZOQ010000128.1 GCA_030706385.1 Bacteroidota bacterium
ATAGCACATGAAGGCGCCGTTCGATAAACCCGAAGCATAGACTCGCTTGCGATCAATACCATAATCGGTTGCAAGCTTATCGATCATATCGCGTGTAAAGAGAATATCATCGGGTGCGTTCGCATCGCCGACTCCTGCATGTCCCGGTTGATCGTCGACATAAACATTCCACTGAATATCTCCGCCGATCTGCACACCCTGCGGATAGACTGCGATAAAATTGTCCTGATCTGCAAGCGTATTAAAGCCTGACGTCGCAGCCATGCCTGCCGATGTTCCTCCGGTTCCGTGATAGCAGAAAAGCACTGGAAGACTCTGCGCCGGAGCAGCTGAAGGCAGATGCACATCAAAACTGCGCTGCACTCCGCCGCTCATCATTGTAACGGTTCTATCCTGCTGAGCGAAAGATGCTGTGGCCAGAAGAAGAATTGAAAGGTATGCAAGTGTTCTCATCGGATGTTGTGAAAAGTTGAGATTGCTGATTCGAAAAAAAATCTGATTGTTCATTACTAACGCATGAAATGGCCAGGATGTGACATTGGAATTCACGTGCTATTTCCATCCATTCCCCACCCACGGCAGCTTCAGCGAAAGATCATGTTCGATCGAAATTCTGCGCAAGTAACCGCTTAACTGGCCAACGTGATGCTGGAAGTGGCGGATATTATAGATATGGAGCTCTCCCCGCGAGCCTTTTCGGAAAGAAAATCCCGATGGCCCTTCCAATGACTCGTCGCTTTCGGGAGCAAGCGATTCTCCGATCTTCGTCCGGCAGATCTCGACAAGAGCCAGCGTATCCTCTTTGCTAAGTCCGGGACTCGCTTTGTCTCCCAGTTCCTCACCTCCTTTTGTATGAAGTTCATGCGGCGAGTATCCAGCTTCCGTCGATAAATAATACTCCAAGAAGAATAATGCATGGTAGGCCACTTGCCTGAAGGTATCGGCACTTACATGATCATCCCAATATTCGGGCGGACAGACTTCGATGCGCTGTTTCATCATGGCAAGGGCGGCTTCGTACTGTGAGGTAAGGATTTGCTTCAGAAAGTCAGACATGGGGATAGTTGGTAGCTGGTTCTGGTAGTCGTTAGTCGTTCGCAGAAGTAACTGTTTACTTGAAAAGTCGGTGCCATGTTCTTAGGTGCTCAAATTATTAATTATTTTGGCCGGGAAGATGCTGGATATAATACCGTCCCCTAATAAGAAACCAAAATCTTCAAACCCTTCGTATATTTGTACTTAATAAACGCATCACATTTTCCACTCACTACTATCAAAGGAGTTATCATGCAAGTAATGGATTACATTTCGCTGTTATTCCGCTGGTTTCATATCGTCTGGGGCATCGTCTGGATCGGCCTGCTGTACTTCTTCAACTGGGTCAACGGCCCGTTCGCAGCAACGATGGATGGAGATACAAAAAAGAAAGTAATTCCCGAACTTATGCCTCGAGCCTTGTTCTGGTTTCGCTGGGGCGCAGCATATACGTGGATCCTAGGGATATTCCTGCTCTATCTCGTCTTCGAAGAAGGCAAGGTTTATCTTTCGAATCCTGCAAGCGGCTCCGCCGGCAGCATATTCCTTTTCTATTCGTTTCTGATCGTACCGTTCATTTACGATATGCTTGCCAAGAGCCCACTAGCCAAGAATCCGAAAGTGTTTACGGCTGTCGGATTCGTATTGATCTGCGCCGTAGTCTACCTCGTCCAGTCGGTATTCGGATTCGGCTATCGCGGATATGTGATCTACACCGGAGCAATGTTCGGCTCGATGATGGCCTACAACGTCTGGTTTCGCATTTGGCCGAATCAGAAGATCATCATTAACGGAGTTAAGACCGGTGTTCCGGCCGATCCCGCCATCGTTGCAACGGCAGGGATTCGTTCGAAACACAATACCTACCTCTCCGTACCTCTTTTGTGGATGATGATCAATTCGCATTCGGTGGCAATGGCCAGCGATTATGCATGGCTCATTCTCTGCGGCATCATACTCTTCGGCTGGTTCGTCGTTATGCAAATGTATAAGAGAGCCGGAAAAGTAAAGGGCTTCTAACAGTCGTTCTTAGTTATCATTGATGCCGTTACGAAAAGCTTCTTGACCTTTCGTAGCGGCATCTCATTTTCCTCAAATTATGAAACATCCATCACGCCTCCTATCCATCTTCGTATTAGCTCTGCTCATACTTTTCGGAGGATGTATCGTTGAATATAATCCGAATGCAGGTTTGCCTCAGGGCGATCAATTACAAAAATTAACCTGGACTCCAGATGGTATGAAGGTCATTGTGCAAACCGATTCATTTGCGGGCAGTGCCTACATGCAACGCATTCGCCTGTTCGACCAATCGGCCGCCTTAGTTCAATCCTTTGATGTGCCCATCGGTGTTGCCTTTCAAGGCGACATTTGGCCCACGGCTGACGACTCGACTATCTTTGCTTCGATCTACACCGGAAGCCTCTACACGGTTTCTCGGTATTTTCTTGCAAGCGGATCGCGGACGGCGATCGCAGGAGGAGCAGTCTACGGAGAATCAGTCGATCACAGACATCTTTTTATCGGGCCTTCCGGATATCAATCGCAGAGTGGAAAGTATCTTGTAGTCGATGCAGGCTCAGAGAAGCCACGGCTCGAATCGAGTTGGCTTGACGTAGCTCCGTCGCAGTATACAACGGGAGCCTGGATCGGTGCATCGAATCTCGGTTACTTCCGGTATAATTCGTTCAATCTCGTCGATTTCGTGATCACCGATTCGCTCGGAACAAAGCTCGATTCTTTCGATGTAAGTTTCCTAACTCAGTACTATAACACCCAGGCTTTTCACGGGCCGGGAGCGCTTTACATTACCGGACGGGACGGAGTTCTTAAATATGACTCGGCTTCAAGAACTCATTCATTCCTGACAACGGATAATATTTCCCAAGCGGATATTTCACCCGACGGAAGTTTTATTGTCTATGCAGCCGGACTTTCGACTTACACACTCACTGTCCTAAATACAAAGACAGGCGCGACGAAGCAACTGGCATCGAATTATGTCGTCTATCCAAAAATATCACCTTCGGGAGATCATCTTGCCTATATCGATAAGAGCGGGACATCGGGCGGCAAACTTGTCGTCATGCCTATCAGTGCTCCATAAGGGAGAGTAATTACGGGACCGTAAATGAAAAGGGTCAGGCAATGCCTGACCCTTTTTTTCGTGTGAGAAATTAATATCTTCCTCTTCCGCCGCCACCACCACCTCTGTGGTCGCGATCTCCGCCTCCGCGGCGATCACCGCCGCCGCGTCTATCGCCGCCGCGGTCGCCTTCCGGCCTCGGCCTGCGTTCACGCTCGACATAGCCTTCCGGCTTTTCGAGAAGCGCTTTGCGCGATAAGGAGAATTTTCCGTCAGGTTTGACGGCGATCAATTTCACATCAAATTCATCGCCGACCTGGATCAGGTCGCTGACATTTTCGACGCGGTTATAATCGATCTCGGAAATATGCATAAGGCCTTCCTTCTTCGGCAGGAATTCCATGATGGCGCCAAGTCCTTCACGAACCTGCGTCACTTTTGCATGGTAGATCTCGCCTTCTTCAGGTTCTTTCAAGAGTCCGTCGATCATGGCTTTCGCTTTTGCCGCAGCAGTACCGTTGGTAGCAGCGATCGTCAGCGTTCCATCGTCTTCGATACTGATATCGTCGACTCCGGATTCTGCCTGGATCGAACGGATCATCTTTCCGCCCGGTCCGATGATGAGTCCGATGCAATCGACCGGTACCTTGATCGTCGTAAGTCTCGGAGCGAAATCCGAAAGATCCGGCTTCGGAGCAGCAATAGCAGCATCCATCTTATCGAGGATGAAGAGCCTTCCCTCGCGGGCCTGGAGCAAAGCTTTCTCGAGAAGTTCGAAGCTGATGCCCTTGATCTTCATATCCATCTGGCAGGCCGTGATTCCCTCACGAGTGCCGGTGACCTTGAAATCCATATCGCCGAGGAAATCCTCGTTGCCGAGAATATCGGAGAGAACGGCAGAGCGATCGCCTTCTTTAATAAGTCCCATTGCAATACCTGCAACCGGCTTCTTCAGCGGAACGCCTGCATCGTAGAGCGCAAGAGATCCGGCGCAAACGGTAGCCATCGAAGATGAGCCGTTCGATTCCAGGATATCGCTGACGATACGGATCGCATACGGGAATTTCTCTTCTTCGGGAAGCATGAGCTTCAAGGCGCGCTCGGCAAGATTACCATGGCCGATCTCGCGGCGTCCGGTGCCTGTCATTCTGCCAACTTCACCGACGGAGAACGGCGGGAAGTTATAGTGCAGCATGAAACGCTTTGTTGTCTCGGGAAGCAAGCCTTCGATGTTTTGCTGATCGCGCTTCGTGCCAAGAGTTGCTGTGGTCAAAGCCTGAGTCTCGCCTCGGGTGAACAGGCTTGATCCGTGAGCTCGAGGAAGAACGTTGATCTCGCAGGTGATCGGCCGGATCGTCGTTGTATTGCGTCCATCGAGACGGATATTATCGGAAAGGATCATCTCGCGCATTTCGCGCTTCTCGATTTCTTTCAGTACTGCAGAGATGAAAGTCTCTTCAAGAAGGAATCGCTCTTCGCCGAGTTCCGTCTTCAGGACCGTCTTCACAGCCTCTTTTGCAGCTTTCGTCTTTTCCGAGCGCTCTTCTTTCGGAAGAACGGTGCGGGCTAACGTCTTGAGCTCGGCAGCGCCTAAAGCTTCGATTCGTGCTTTGAGGTCGGGGCGTTCTTCGGGCACTTCAACAAATCGCTTTGTCTTGATGCCGAATTCTTTAGCGATACGCTCCTGGCCTTCGCAAAGCTGCTTCGTAGCTTCGGAGCCAACGCGCAATGCTTCGAGATATTCGCTTTCGCTGATCTCGTGGCCTTCGCCTTCGACCATCGTGATCGAATCGCGTGTGCCGGCAACGACAAATTCATAATCGGCCTTCGCAAGTTCATCGAAAGTCGGATTGACGATGATGACTCCATCAACGCGTGCGACGCGCACCGCTGCGATCGGCTCGCTGAAAGGAACATCAGAGATCAGAAGTGAGAGCGAAGCGCCGCAGACTGCGAGCACATCGGCATCGTTCTGCTGGTCGCTGCACATAACAAAGGCAACGAGCTGCGTTTCCGATCTCCACGTCTTCGGGAACATCGGACGGATCGGGCGATCGACAAGACGGGCCGAGAGAATTTCCTTCTCTGTCGGGCGTCCTTCGCGCTTGAAATATCCTCCGGGAATCTTGCCGGCTGCCGCTGCACGTTCGCGGTATTCAACTTGGAGAGGGAGGAAGTCAACATCTTTAACGTCGGGAGCTGCAATGGCCGTTGTCAGGACCATTGTGTCACCGAGGCGGACCATGGCCGATCCGCTGGCTTGCTTGGCAAACCTGCCAAGTTCGAAGGAAAGCTTTTTGCCTCCGCCGAATTCGATTTCGTATATCATTGGTTAGTAAATAGAATAGTAAAAGCTCCGTTCATCGGAGTACTGTGTTCAGTCGTTAATAGAAAATGTGTGTTCGTTTGCGATGTTCATCATCATGCGGAAGCTGCGCGTCGAAGCGGTTTGAAAAGAAGTCGTGTTCGGAGAGTCGAACCCTTCATCGCATCAAAAGACGGTACTTCAATGACGCTTCTTCCGTGATGTTCAATTGTAAGTGATCCGGGCACGTTTGCCCGGAGCTGAACCGGCAGGCACGAATGCCTGCCAGGCCAAAATTATTTTCTGATATCCAACTCCTGGATCAATGTGCGGTATTTCGCAACATCTTTCTTGGCAAGATAATCGAGCAAACTACGGCGCTTACCGACCATCTTGATGAGGCCTCGTTTACCGTGATGATCTTTCGGATTAGCCTGAAAATGAGGAGTGAGCGAATTGATCTTTTCGGTCAGGATGGCGATCTGGACTTCTGTCTTACCGCTATCCTTGGGATTTGAGCCGAATTTAGAGACGAAGCTCTTCGTCTTTTCTTTCGTAATTGGCATGTTTTTGCAATTAATAGCGCTATTAGAGTGAATTATGGAGTCCGAAACCTACCGCTATAAAAGCCCCGGATTCTTAAGCGACGTAAAACGAGGTTCGGAGGGCAATAATTCCGGCAGACTGGCTGGGTAGTGGCTCACTTTGAAAATGCCTATAATGCCTATGTAGTTTATGGCTTTACTTGTCTTTCTCCCATGAAGAGGAAGCAAGCTTCCAAATACCATCTTCTTTAATAACCGAGTAATAAATTGAGTTCACGGTATGACTTATTCTGCCGGACACCGTCTCAGATACGTAAACCTTAGCCATATTTGGATTCGTATTGTCGATCTTTATATCGGTAATTTTTATATCATAATGAATGCCCTTCACATTTTTCAGCAGTTGCCCAATACCCGCACCTCTCATGGTATCGGTATTGACTAAAGTCTTTTGGCGTAATGCTGAACCGAAACTGTTCATCACCCCCGCAGAATCCTGGGCATTTATGGAATTAAAATAGCTAAGAACAGGGGCGGAGGGACTCGACGGATCGTTTGGTATAACATTTTCCTGTTTTTCGCACCCCATCCCAAAAATAAAAAATGCAACGGTAAATAATATTCTGATTTTCATTGAGAAAACCCCTTCATATTAAATGGAATGATATGCAAAGATACAATAAAAAGCCCTAAGATTCGGGCTTTTAAAAAGTGATTTATTTCAGCAAATCCACAATATCCGCAATATCCCGAAGTTTCTCAGTAACCCCTCCTTCCACTGCCGGAGTGCAACGAAGTGTCTGGTGAATCCTTACGAAGTCGTAGTGCAAGAAGTAAATGGAAATAGCCGCCCTACACTGAAGACGAGTCACCAGGTGACTTTTGGTCAGCGGTATACCTTTAAAATTAGTGACATTCTGACGTATCTTTGCAACGTGAGTATGATACAAGCCGGCGAGAGCAAAATCCAACCCACCCTGTCCTCTGCCATTCGCATTGAGATAATCACCATTATTGTAGTCATCGTCGAAGCGGGTGTTTCGATCTATGCCGGAATCCAAGCTAGTAGCACTGCCCTTATCGCTTTCGGAGCCGATAGCCTGATCGAACTCATTACTGCAGTCTTTCTTCTTTGGAGATTCAAAGTTCAATGGAGAAATTCATCGGTTGAATCGGTGAAGCGTGCCGAGAAGATCGCCGCATGGGTTGCAGCGATCGCACTTGCGGCACTGTGTGTATATATTGTTGCAGATTCTATTTACGGCCTATGGCACGGTGAGAAACCTGAACCCTCACAACTCGGCATTATCATTTCGATCTTTTCCCTATTTGCGATGCCTTACCTTGCTGTGAAGAAGCGAGCAATTGCGAAGGCACTCAACAGTCCTGCAATGAAGGCCGATGCAGCATGCTCGATGACGTGCGCCTATATGGCCGGCGCATTGCTTGCCGGACTCCTCATCAACTCATTCACGGGATGGGGGTGGATCGACAGCGCCGTGTCACTTCTCTTCTTGATATGGCTCATACCGGAGACGAAGGAAGCCTTCGAAGGAGCAAAGATGGGCGAACTTGCCTGCGAGTGCGAATAGGTAGGGCTCAGAAGATTTGAAATAGTGTCCCTAGGAAGTATCGGAGGTCACCGGCATAAAAGTCACTATTAGTTAAGCC
>JAUZOQ010000129.1 GCA_030706385.1 Bacteroidota bacterium
CTTCATTTCCAGACACGACTCGCAGATAATACGTTCCGGCACGAAGCTTTGATAGATCTACGGAAATATTATCGGCATGCGGAAGTGGAAGATCCATCGCCACATTCCCGAGAAGGTTCAGAATCGTAACTCGTGTTGTGCTTAGTGGGATCCCTGTTACTTTGATCGCTCCGCTCGTCGGATTCGGAGAGATCTCAATAGGATGATTCTGAAGATCGCTGCCCACGGCATTTTTTTGGAATGCTCTGTTGGGCGGAGCGTTCGTGTAGTCGAAATTCAGGCTTGAGCATTCGATCGCAGTATTAGAATTCGATAGCGGAAGCGGAATGCTTGCGCCATTCTCGTAGACGAATAGAATACTTCCCGAACCGGTTTCAAGATACTCTGCCCCTGCTTTAAGATAGATCGTGCACGAGCCACCCGAGGTGATCGTCGCACCCGCTTCGGCAAAGATCGTACAACTGCCCGAGCCGCTGAAAGTAACTCCCGGATTGACCCAGTAGGTATTTCCACCGTTATCGACGATCGAATCGGATGTTACGACGACATTTGCGTCGGCCGGGATCTTCGGCGAGCAATCAAAAATGCGAATGGTAAACGTACTTACCGAAGTGCAACCTCCGATCGATGTTGCGGTAACCGTTACCGTCTTATCACCGCCATGCGAGTAGACAATATTATTCACGACAAGGCCATCTGCACTATCGGGCGAAGCATCGGCTCCGAAATTCCAATGGATGCTGGCCGGCGTCGCGGATCCTGAATCCGGAGAGCCACCACCCATGGCTTGGAAGCTGATAAGATCGCCTGAAGCTGCGGTTGAAGGAGAATGACTTATCCAGATCGTCGGCTTCACACCGATCGTATCATCACTTCCATTATCGGCACTGACCGTGTAGGGCACGGCTCCGATAACGCGAAAGCGGTAATGCGTTGAAGCTGCGATTCCTGTTGGAATCGTTGTATTGACAGTGAGCGTACCGCCCACCTCATCGGCTACCGAACCGATATTTCTGAACCCGGTGCCGAAGCCTCCGTTCGGATTCGATAATTGAACCGTGAAGGCATTCTTATGGCCCCACGTACCGGTAGCCGTGAAGGTAACGGATACGGGATCGCCGGTACAGAAGCTGGAGGCCGAAACAGAACCGATCGTGATCGACTGGCCAAGGCATAGCCCGGGCAGAACGATGAACGCTATCGCAGCGAGAAGGATGAGTCGTGCTTGTATGGGTTTCATAAGTCGAAAGTAGAAGATGAATGATACAATTAATGGGAATGACATGCCATTCTATGATAACATGACCTGAGCCGGTTGGAAAGTTTCAGATAGATCGAATGTTTTTTCCTACCTCCTAACACGATATGGCAAAAGAGGAACTTCCCGCTCCCCTCTGTACTTTATTACCATCGACTGCCCTACTCCCCGGAATTCACTTTATGCTTCAATCGTATGATTTTATCCGGATGCTTTTCGGTATTTCTTTCCCTCTCCATGCTTTTGGTATCATGCAAGAAGTCTTCAACACGAGAGAACTACATTCAGTCAGCCGATTCCGGCTCGAGCGGTATCAAGGTAGAACTGGTTGCCGATAATCTCTATGTTCCCTGGAGCATCGTCTTTACCGATGCTCACCGAATGCTCGTCACCGAACGCAACGGCAAACTTCGTGTCATCACCGATGGTAAACTCGAAGAGAAACCACTGAAAGTTTTCGAAGATATTTCAGCAACCGGTGAAGAAGGATTAATGGGCGTTGCACTCGATCCGGATTACAGAACGAATAAACTGCTCTACGTAAGTTATGCCTACGGAAGCGGTGAGAACATGAACGTCAAGGTGGCTCGATATAAAGACGAGGGCGATCATCTAATCGATGATATGACCCTGATCGATCACATTCCCGCCTCGCATCTTCATGCCGGCTGCAGAATTCATTTCGGACCCGATGGCAAGCTCTATATTTCTACCGGCGATGCTACAGAGCGTCAGCGTGCACAGGACCTTCACTCCTTGAACGGGAAAATACTTCGACTGAACTCCGACGGGTCCATCCCCGCAGATAACCCATTTCCCAATAGCCCTATTTGGACGTACGGAAATCGCAATCCTCAAGGCTTCGATTGGTATCCTGACACCGATATCCTTTGGGAAACTGAGCATGGCCCTTCCGGCTTTGACGGGCCAGGCGGAGGTGATGAAGTGAACCTGATCGAAAAAGGCAAGAACTATGGCTGGCCGGTTATTCATCACCGCGAAACGAAAGAAGGGATGGTCTCCCCTGTTTTGGAATTTACACCGGCCCTTGCTCCGGCCTCCGGGATGTTTTATAGATCCGGTGTCATACCCGAATTCAAGAATAATTTCTTCTTCGGCTGCCTGCGGGGAAGCGGGATCATGAGAGTAATAATGGATCCAAAGGATCCGCGTAAAATCATTTCGTACGAAATGCTGAAGGAAGTCGATTTTGGAAGAATTCGCGATGTTGCCGAAGGCCCGGATGGCGCGATCTATTTTTCTACGAGTAACCGGGATGGAAGAGGCGAATTACGAAAGGGAGACGATAAGATCTATCGCATCGTGAGGCAGTGATCCAGTCTTAGATTCCCAATTTCTGAACCATTTTTTTCAACGATGGCGTAAGAGGATACCAGGCCATCGGTCGTTCACGGTTTAACTTGAGGCCGGAAACGGGATCATCACGTTCGTCATAATACATCCACTGCCAGGTTCTGAACTTGTACTCCCGGTAATCGATCTCGATTTGACAAGCGGCGTAGTTATAGTTGGAGAACAGTGAATCAGCCATCATCGAATGCTCATGCCAATTTACCTTATGGGTGCCGGAAAGGGCCATGGTGCGAATCCAGATATAGAGCCGGCTATCCCGCAGCTTTTCTATCATTAGGGTATCATACTGCTGAACGTATTGTGCAGGCATGCCTTCAACGGTCGTATCGATCTCGGACTGAGTCGTATCGTAACTAACCCATCGATAGACCTTTCCCTGAGCGGATACATCTCCATACCGGAAGGTAATAACGGATATCAGGACAAATAACCAAGTTCTGAGGGGCAGGCGATACGTATTCATATATGTATTCCCGAGATAGTGCTGGGCGGAGAGTGACTTTAAAACAGTTTCGGAGCCGAAGCGATTCCGTCATTCGTGGGAAGAATCCGAACCGTATTCAAACATAAAAAGCCCGGATAAATCCGGGCTTTTCGTAAGAATCTGAAATTCTCTTTTAGTTCAACTGTGCGTTCAGTTTTTCGACAAGCTTCTGCTTGCCTACGGCTCCGATGACCATATCGACCATCTTGCCGCCTTTGAAGATCATAAGAGTCGGAACGGAGCGGATTCCGAAATTCATGGAGATCTCCGGATTCTCATCGACATCGACCTTGCCGATAACGGCCCGGCCTGCATATTCAGCGGCCATCTCTTCGATGATCGGTGCGATCATGCGGCATGGGCCGCACCAGGTCGCAGTAAAATCTACGAGAACCGGTTTATCGCTTTTGAGCACATCCTGATCAAATGTTGCGTCCGTAACATGTAACGGTCCTGCTACCATTGTTGACATACGTATCTGTTCCTTCCTTGGGGTTTACAATAATTTAACTACAAAATAACAATCTGTTCTTGCCGAAGTGCGCTTCGAAATCGGTGATGAAACTATCATCGGCTGCGACGGAAAAACTTTCGGGAAGTTTATACCTTCTTGGCGCAATATTCGATAGATTTTCAACAGCGACATACGTCGTGCAATTCCCTCGATGTTTCGTGCAAAGCGTTTTTAATTCCTGCACGGTCTTTTCGATCTCATCGCGGTTCTCCAAACGTAAGATCACCCCTTTAGCACTTTTCTTTCGGATGCCTGTGATCTCGCTTGCCGTGGTGACGATGATGTTCGGAACATCGTTGACTCCGCCTTTGCGAACCTTGCCTTGAATGGCGATCGGTTGTTCATCGACAACCAAATGCTGGAATTCACGGTAAGCATCGCTCCAGAATACACAATCGATCTTTCCTGAAAAATCTTCCAGGCTGACAATAGCGAATGCTTTGCCGTTCCGATCGAGTTTTCGAGTGATCCCGACTATAACACCTATTACGAACACGACATCGTTCTGTTTCATATCGATGAGTTCGCTGATGCGGTGCGAAGCGAAACTGATCACATCCACTCTGAACCTCTCGAGCGGATGACCGGAGACGTAAAAGCCCAAAACGGCCTTCTCCCGCGATAGCATCTCTTTCTCGCTCCAGATCGTCGGTGCACTCGTAAGAGGCGGTTCCTTGATCGCAGCGCTACCCGAATCGCCTCCGAAGAGATTATCCTGCCCTGCATCGGATTTCGATGCCATTGAGCCATAGGCAAGGGCATGCTCAACGTTTGCGAAAAGATCGGAGCGGTATTGGCCCATCGTGATCCCATCGGGTTTGGTAGAATCGAAGGCACCTGATTCGATCAATCCTTCAACTGCCCGCTTATTGACAAGACGCGTATCAAGCCTGCCCGTAAAACTATAAAGTGATGTGAATGGACCATTTGCAGTTCTTTCCGAAACTATCCCTTCAACGGCTTTTCCGCCGACATTCTTGATTCCGGCAAGGCCGAATCGGATTCCCTCTTTCGTTGCCGTGAACTTCAATTGACTTGAATTGACATCGGGCGGCAGTGTTGGAATATCGAATTTTTTCGCCTCGTCGATGAGCTGGACAATGTAATCCGTCGAGCCCATTTCATGGGTCATGTTCGCAGCAAGAAACTCGGCTGTATAATTCGCCTTGAGATAGGCAGTCTGGTAGGCGATAATGGAATATGCCAGGCTATGGGATTTATTGAATCCATAGCTGGCGAATTTGGCAAGACGGTCAAAGATATCCCGAGCAGTCTTTTCCGGAATTTCATTTGCAAGACAGCCTTCGATAAAGATCGCTTTCATGGCTTCCATCTTCACCATGTCCTTCTTTCCCATGGCACGGCGCATCTCATCGGCCTTCGCCAGAGAGAATCCGGCAAGATCCCGAGCGATACGCATAACCTGTTCCTGGACTACGATGACTCCATAGGTCTCGGCGAGGATTGGCTCGAGTTTCGGATGCAGATACTCGACTGCTTTACGCCCTTGTTTACGATCGATGAATTCAGGAATATATTCCATGGGGCCCGGACGGTAGAGCGCATTCATGGAAGATAGATCTTCGATATTCTCCGGCTTGAGTGCACGCATGTAATTCTGCATCGGCGGAGAATCGAACTGGAACACGGCGATCGTATCTCCCCTTCCGAAGAGCTCATAGGTCTTCTTATCGTCGAGAGGGATCTCATCGATATTGATCCTGATACCGTGATTGAGTTCGATAAGATCGAGCGTCGTATCGATGATCGAAAGAGTCCGCAAGCCCAGGAAGTCCATCTTCAGCAAGCCGGCATCCTCTACATCCTTCATCGTATACTGCGTAACCGCTTCCTCGACGTTCGGAGATTTATAGAGCGGAACATAGTTCGAGATATCTCCCGGAGCGATCACCACGCCGGCTGCATGCTTCGAAGCAGATCGTGCAAAGCCTTCAAGGATCAGCGCATATTCCAGCATCTTCTTGACGCGCTCATCCTGATTATACTTCTTCAGCACATCCTTCATCTCCGGCAGCTCCACCGCTTCCTTAAGCGGCGTTACACGACCCATGATGACGGGAATGCAATTGGTCAGCTCGCCAATGACGTTAAGGGGTACTCCCATGACTCTGCCGACATCCTTGAGGACGGCACGGGCAGAGAGAGTCGAGAATGTGATGATCTGCGCGACCGATTCCTTACCGTATTTCTCGCGCACATATTCGATAACCTTCTCGCGCTTGTCGTCGGAGAAATCGATATCGATATCGGGCATGGAGACGCGCTCGGGGTTCAGAAAGCGCTCGAAGAGCAAATTATACTTGATCGGATCGACATTCGTAATGCCTAAAGCGAAGGCAACGATGGAGCCCGCTGCCGAGCCGCGGCCAGGACCGACGGATACGCCTTGCCGGCGTGCGGCTGCAATAAAATCCTGCACGATCAGGAAATATCCCGGATAGCCCATTTTCTTGATGACATCCAACTCGAAATTCGCACGCTCTTTCACCTCGGAGTTGACAAGGCTATATCGTTTGTCAATTCCTTCCCATGTCATCTTCTCCAGATACTCATCGAGAGTCTTGACACCAGACCCTTCAGGGATCGGAAAACTCGGAAGCTTTAGCTCTTTCGAGATCGTAACATTGCATCGCTCGGCGATCTCCAGAGTATTCTCGATGGCTCCCTCATAATCCTTGAAGAGAGCTTTCATCTCTTTCGGAGTTCGGAAATAATACTCCGGCGTTCCATATTTCAGTCTCAGGACATCGGGAGGCGAATCTTTATCGGCATCCTTAATATACATGAGCACGTTATGCGCCGTTGCATGTTCGGGCAAAGCATAGTGCACATCGTTGGTGCAGATCAATTTCAGCCCCATCTCTCGCGCAAGCTTCGGAGCGCTTGCCAGGACTTTTTGCTCTATCTCCAGATGATGATTCTGTATTTCGATGTAAAAATCCGTATCAAAAATATCTCTATAGAGCCCGGCCACTTCTTTTGCCTTATCATACTCACCTGCGATCAGGTAGGGCGAGATCACACCGCCGGCGCAGGCAGAGAGAGCGATAAGGCCATCACGATGCTCCCGTAGAAGATCAAGATCGATCCTCGGTTTGTAATAAAATCCTTCGGTGTGGCCTTTGCTGACAAGCTTCATCAGATTGCGATAGCCCGTCTCGTCCTTTGCCAGCAGTATGAGATGGTGGTAGACCTTGCGTTTGCTTCCGGGATCGTTAATAGCCTCCCGGCTTAATCGCGAACCTTCGGATACGATATAGATCTCACATCCGATAATAGGCTTAATACCTTCTGCTTTAGCCGTTTTATAAAAATCGTACGAACCGAACATTACGCCATGATCGGTCAATGCAACGGCAGACATCTCGTTGCGTTTGGCTCCGGCAACGAGATCCTTTATACTTTGCGCGCCGTCAAGAAGCGAGAAGTACGTGTGGTTGTGTAAATGAATGAAATCGGATTGCGGCATTCGGAATAGAAAAGCATTACATCACTCATACCAACACTGATATGAAATGAAACGTCGAATTTTTTTTGAAGAATGAAAGCATTTTCCAGGCAACCGACGAGACCGAAACCATTGTTCTACTCGGCGCGTAAAAATATGCACTTATGATACTATCCATCTTAAAATCCTTATCTCTCGGTGTTTGGCTTGGTTCGCTGCTTATGCTCGGAATTGCTGTCGCAGCGCCGGTCTTCCAACAACTTCCCTCGAGAACAATGGCTGGGAATCTGAATGCCATCATCCTGGGCAAGATGAATATGATCGAATGGGTCTGCGGCACCATAGCCTTCCTCTCATCGATCGTCTTACTGGCAATGAATTGGAACGGCGAGTTCCGTACGCTGCGGATCATTGAGACATGCCTGATCTTCCTGATGATCACCATGCTATGGTTCTATTCTTCCAAAATGACGGGAC
>JAUZOQ010000013.1 GCA_030706385.1 Bacteroidota bacterium
AGCTGCCTTCGCGCCATCAACTTTTTCGCCTGCCTCACCGATGACTGCAATGAGGGTTCCGACGGCAACCGTTTCTTTCTCTTGGACAACCTGTTGTAATAAGGTACCTGCAACCGGAGCAGGCACTTCCGTATCAACCTTATCAGTGGAGATCTCTAAGATCGGCTCATCCTTCTTGATCGCATCACCGGTTTTTTTCAACCAGCGAAGGATCGTGCCTTCGGTGATCGATTCGCCCATCTTGGGCATCACAACATTTGTAGCCATCGAAATTTTTCTTAGGTTTTTTTAGAGCGGGTATAACACGCAAAGGGAAAACTTCGCTCCGCAAAATCATGCCGGAAATCGACACTTCTGCGTGGATAGGGGCTTAACTACTAAGCTGTGAACCTGAGACGAATGAGCATGATCTCCGGAGTGTTGCCCAATCGAGTCGGAGGACCCCATGAGCCTGCACCGCAGGAGACATAGATGTGGGTATTGCCTTTCTTCAGATATCCCCAGCTAAGCTCGTAGACCTTGTTCGTAATAAAATTCAATGGCCATAATTGGCCGTGGTGAGTATGGCCCGATAGCTGCAGATCGGTACCAATGCTTACAGCTTCATCAAGTTTGAAAGGTTGATGATCCATCAAAATGATGGGCTTTGCCCTATCGACCCCTTCTGCCAATTCCTCAATGCTTTTTCGTTTCTTGCCGGCAAAGCCTGTTGCTGAGCGGTCCTCTCTTCCGATAATCGTCAGTCCGGCAACCTCGATCCTTTCATCGCGAAGTACGCGAATGCCATGATCAGATATGTACTTAACTGCCGGCTCTACACCACCGATATATTCGTGATTTCCCGTAATTCCGAAAATGCCGTACTTCGATTTGATCGTCCGCAGCACTTCTCCGAGATTCTGTTTTATCACGGGCTCGACATCTCCATCGACAATATCGCCCGGCAGCAGTACAATATCTGCATTTAGAGAATTGAGGATCTCGACGATCCGCTTCGTGCCTCGCCTGTTGATAATAGTACCAAGATGGATATCGCTTGCGACAGCGATAGTGAGTTCGGAGGCAAATGCGTTACTCTTGTTAATCGCAAGATCGAGTCTTTTTACGCGAATGTTCTTGGCATTAAGATAGGCAACAAAGACGATGAGAAACGTCAGGATTACCGTTGCCACAAATACAAAGAATTTCAGACTCGCCCATTCCTGACTTCCTGCGACAGGTAAAAACCCGAATGCGATATTCAGCAATCTGGCAATATCGATGGCGATGACACTGAGCAAAAAATAGAGAATAAATGCAAACCAGAACGAGCCGATCCACATAAATACATCACTCAAAACAGAGAGATATCGCTTCTCCAGAAAGCGCCCGACAAAGTAAGAAGTTGCTACGAAAAGGAAGATGAGAGCGTACGAAAGTCGCCACTCGGAGTGGTACTCTAAGCCTTGAAATCCGCGAATGAAGATGTAATAATTGACAAGACCATAGATCGATAAGAACACGGAGAAGAATATAATAACTTGACCTTTTCGCATCAGGCAAAACCCTTAATTAATTATACTATAAGCAGATATAGCCAAACCCTAAACTAATATATTTGTTATATTCAAGCGTAACCCGAAGCCAGGTATTCCTCTACCTGTACTTCACAGATCAATCCTGCTTAGTAGTGTTTACTTGTGAAAGATATCCGTCTGTTTTGGTTCAGGCGGCCCTTTGGGTTTATCGATGCTTCCCTCGAGTTTCTCCAATTCCTCATCCTCATCGGCCGGAACATTTGCGAGTGCGGCTACAAGATCCCCTTCGTTGAGTCGTACGAGTCTGACCCCTTGCGTGTTACGACCCATAACTCGGATATCGCTGACATGCTGGCGGATCACGAGACCATCTTTTGTGACTGCGATGAGATCGTCATTATCGACGACTTCTTTGATTGCTACAAGTTTACCGGTCTTATCGGTGGCCTTCATTGTAATGACGCCCTTCCCTCCCCTACGAGTCAAGCGGTAGTCATTCACGTCGCTGCGTTTTCCATAGCCATGTTCGCTGCAGACGAGAACGGTCGTATCGGTGCGCTTCGGAGCGATCATGCCGATGACGATATCTCCTGCTTCCAGAGTGATACCGCGGACTCCTGCTGCTGTCCTGCCCATCATACGGACGTCGCGTTCGTTGAAGCGGCATGCCATGCCTTCTCGGGTGCCGATAATGATCTCCTGCTTTCCATCGGTAAGGCGAACATCCTTGAGCATGTCCTTATCATCCAGTGTAATCGCCTGGATACCCGTGCGGCGGATATTGCTGAATGCTGAGAGCACGGTCTTTTTGATCGTGCCATGCTCAGTGACCATGGTAACGAAATGTTCGTCGTCGAAGGCTTTCACAGTGATGAACGCTGTGATATGCTCATCGGCAGGTTTTTCAAGAAGATTGGCGATCGACCTGCCCTTGGCGATTCGGCTACCTTCGGGAATTTCATGAACCTTAAGCCAATAGCATCTGCCTTTATTGGTAAAGAACATGATATAGTGATGCGTCGAGGCGATAAACATATGCTCGACAAAATCATCCTCTTTCGTAGCTGCTCCGGTAATTCCCTTTCCGCCGCGGCCCTGTCTGCGATAGCCGGAAACGGGAATCCGCTTGATGAAGCCGGTATGAGAGATCGTAACGACGACATCTTCTTCAGCGATCATATCTTCGATCGTGAAATCCTTCGTATCGTAGATGATCTCCGTGCGGCGCTTATCGGAAAATTTGTTCTTAATCTCAGTGAGTTCGTCGGAAATGATCTGAAGCTGGAGTTTCTGCGAGGCAAGGATGGATTTCAGCTGTTCGATGAGCTTGATCGTCTCACGGTACTCGGTCTCGATCTTATTCCGCTCAAGGCCTGTCAGGCGCTGGAGGCGCATTTCCAGGATAGACTTTGCCTGGATCTCGGAGAGGGCAAAACGCTTGATCAAATTCTTCTGCGCCGTTTCCGAATCCTTCGATTTCTTGATGACTTGGATGACTTCATCGATATTATCGAGAGCTATCACATATCCTTCGAGGATATGGGCGCGCTTCTCGGCAGCATCGAGATCAAACTGCGTGCGGCGGCGGATGACGTCGTTACGATGATCGATATAGTGCCGGATAACATCGCGGAGGGCAAGCACTTTCGGCACACCGTTGACCAGAGCAAGCATGATGACACCGAATGTCGTCTGCATCTGCGAATGCTTGTAGAGGTTGTTCAGCACAACCTTGGCAACGGCATCACGCTTGAGATCGAATACGATCCGGACGCCATCCTTATCGGATTCGTCGCGCATATCGGCAATGCCTTCGATCTTCTTATCACGGATCATATCGGCAATCTTCTCCTGAAGTGTTGCCTTATTGACCATGAACGGTATTTCCGTTACGATGATCGATTCACGGTCATTCTTTGAAACTTCAACGGTTGCACGTGCACGAACAATTACTCTTCCGCGGCCTGTAGCATATGCATCACGAACTCCATCGTAACCATAGATCAGTCCACCCGTCGGGAAATCCGGAGCGATGATGATCTTCGCAAGTTCTTCGCTTGTGATCTTTGGATTCTTGATGTACTCCAGGCAGCCTTCGATCACCTCTCCGAGGTTATGCGGCGGGATGTTCGTTGCCATACCGACGGCAATACCCGTTGCTCCGTTAACTAAAAGATTTGGGAATGCTGCAGGAAGGACGGATGGCTGTTGAAGGGTATCGTCAAAATTCGGTACGAAGTTGACCGTGTTCTTATCAAGATCGCGCAGAAGTTCTGTGGCAAGTGCCGTCAGCCGAACCTCTGTATATCGCATGGCTGCCGGACTATCACCATCCATCGAGCCGAAATTTCCCTGGCCATCGACGAGAATTCCCCGCATGGAGAAATCCTGAGCCATACGGACGATGGTGTCATACACGGCCACATCTCCGTGCGGATGGTACTTTCCCAGTACTTCACCGACGATACGAGCGCTTTTCTTATATGGCCTGTTTGGGGCCATACCTAGCTCATTCATTCCATAGAGAACGCGCCTGTGAACAGGCTTCAGGCCGTCGCGGACATCGGGAAGAGCGCGGCTGACGATGACGGACATCGAGTAGTCAATATAACTCTCGCGCATCTCATCTTCAAGCTGCCGGGGTAGAATTTTTTCGGTAAAAGTCGCCATGAAAGAAACAGTGGTCTAAGGTGCGAAAACGCTAAAAAATATGACGTTAGATAACACGAAACGAGGGTGGAAAAGTCCTATTCGAGGGGATTAAATTTGCCGATTTTGCGGTAGTTTTCCACAATTTTGGAAGAAGAACGGAAGGATTGGTAAAGGCTATTTTTTGGAGGTTTAAGAGCCGCTGACCGGACTTGAACCGGTGACCTGCTGATTACGAATCAGCTGCTCTACCAACTGAGCTACAGCGGCGTAACTATGCGCGCCTCCAAACGAAGTTTAGAGAGTGCTGGGTTCCGATGAGGGGCGGATTTCGACTCAAACACCAAGTACCGGAGAGGAATCATCTCCTTACACCTGCCCCAGGTCAATGATGTGCTGTGCTATCCGGAGCATGCAGCTCGATGACTTTTGTATTCGTATCGTCATCGATCTTCGTTTCCTTCGGAGGCGTGTGATGGGATTCGATCTCTTTGATCTTCACCGTACCACCGTGGATCATTTTGATAGGTTCGCGTTCGAAAGAGACGTGACGAACGATCTGATTCGTTATGGGCTCCGTATCGATATGGATGTCCATTTTCGCCGTATCGACAGCGCTTCCGCTCGTCACGATACCATCTTTCATGACGACAGAACCGTAGCAGCCACCGACAAAGTGATCAAGATTCATCGGGTAGGCAATCCCTTCGAGATAATCGATCTTATCCGGCACGTCGCTGAAAGTACCGCTATAGTCGATCTCATTTCCTTTGCGATGCGCAGTCAGTTTTCTTGTCAGCCTGATCTCCGCGACCGTATAGGGAGTCTGCACCGTGCCGTTATTCCCATCGCTGAACGCTGCAATGGCTCCGAAGCCTTGTTCGAGAAGCTGCCCTATCCGAAGAGAATCGGAGAGCGACATCATTGCATGGAGCATATCGTACTCGAAATTACGAGCATAGGTTGACATCTGGAAACTTGATAGATTCTCAAAGTTCTTGATCAGACCATCTGCTCCTAACCGGTACTTCAAGGCCTGCCCCAGGAACTGCGCGCGGGGCAGGGCCCTGATATCGCGCAGACGGTTCTGAAGGTCGTAGTCATTATTGGAATTGAATCGAAATATTTCGTTACGGTCTTCGATCTTTCCGACGATGATCCTGGTGGTGAATGAATCGAGCGTGGCGGAGACAATGGCGCTGCCATCGGGATCGACCTTCTCAATATTCTCAGTAAAATTATAGACCGATGTCCTTGTCGAAGGCTCGACAAGCGCAGAATCGACTTGAGATGTTTGCTGCCTGATATAGAGAACTTCGGTCAGCAGAACGTGGTAGCTCTCTCCCTCTTTCAGTTTGATCGTGAGTGGTTTTTCTTTTTGAGCAAAGGCGCTCTTGGCTGCGAAAACTGTGGCAATGAGCGTGAGAGCAAATAGTAAGCGTGTCTTCATTCGATCCTCTTTAATAAAAATTCGTCTTTCCGTTGTTCAAATAGTGCACAGGCAGCAAGTGTCATCCCGTCCCACACTGTGCCGTCTTGTATTAGATCACAAAGCTCTGTGTAGCTGAGTTCCACAAGCTCGAACTCTTCGGAAACTTCGGGCCGGGTATGAGTTCTCTTTAACGACTGTGCCACGTAGATGTTACAGATCTCATCGGTCACTCCATTCATTGGATTGAAGCTTCCGATGGGAATAAGCTCTCCTGCGATGATGCCGGCTTCTTCCTGCAACTCCTCGCGGGCAGATTCCAGTGCTCCCTTCTCGCTTTTGATCCCGCCTCCGATCAGCTCAAGGCTTTCGCGCCGGTTGAGGTATCGATACTGCTTCACAAGAATGAGCTTACCGTTCTCGTTGACCGGCAGAATCATTACCGAGCCGGGAGTATGAACGTAGTAATACTCCCCTTCCGAGCCGTCAGGGCGTTCATATCTATCCTTGCGGTAATCCCACCATGGGTTGCGAGCCAAAAGCTCGGTTCCGAGCTGCCGTAAAGCTTTCAGCATACTTTAAAAGACAACTGAGAAGCCATTTGGTTACAAACTATTTTGAAGAATAATCGAAAATCCGAAGCAGTGAGGGTCTTCGTGGGATCATGGGGCGCAGCTTCCAAGCCTGCCCCCCATCCCTTAATATCGGTAAGAATTCTTATAAGCCGAGATCCGCCAATTCACCTTCGGTGAAGAAAAAAGATATTTCGCGAAGGCCATTCTCGACTGAATCCGAGCCATGGACGGCGTTCTCGCCTTTGCTTGTCGCATAGAGCTTGCGAATTGTGCCGGGAGCAGCTTCGGCAGGATCGGTCGCGCCGATAACACGTCGCCACTCTGCAATACCATTTTCTTTTTCCAATGCGATCGGAACGCAGGCACCACTGGACATGAATTCAACCAGACCGGAATAGAACGGCCGCTCTTTATGAACTTCATAAAATTTGCCCGCACTACGATCGGAAAGCCGAACCATCTTCAATCCAAGAATCTTGAATCCTTCTTTTTGAATATGTGCAATAATATTTCCCATATTTCCCGATTTCACTGCATCGGGTTTTAGGATACACAGAGTTTTTTCGATAGCCATTGTTATTTTGAGTTTTAAATTTTATTAAAAGTAATAGTATATTTCGCCGGGAGTTAAGTATCTAAACAATCTTCTCACCGCTTGCTTTGTACGACCGGAAGCCGCCTTTGATGGCTTTCGCATTCTTATAGCCAAGTTCGTTCAGCAAGGCCGCAGCACGTGGGCCGCTCGTTCCGCCGCCGCAATGACAGAAAATCTCTACGTTCTTATCCGTAACCTTTGCAGCGATCTCTTCAGCCACTTTCGACTTCTCTATATGAATCGCTCCTGGAATATGCCCTTCCTTCCATTTGTCGTCGTCACGAACATCGATGACGATGGCTTTCGGGTTCGCCTTGCGGCGAGCCAGGAAATCTTCAACCGGCACTTGCTCAGCTTCGGACATGCTAAATCCTACCTACGTTTCTTCTTTGGAGCAGCTTTCTTTGCCGGTCGGGCGGCTACCTTCTTTGCGGGCGCGGCTTTCTTTTTGGCAACAGTTTTTTTCTTAGCAGCAGGTTTCTGCTTCGCCAACACTTTCGCAACCATCTCACCGATCAGTGCAGGACTTTCAACGACGTGAATGCCGCACTTTTTCATCGTTGCCATCTTCTCTGCTGCAGTCCCCTTACCTCCGGAAATGATCGCACCGGCATGGCCCATGCGTCTGCCAGGAGGTGCCGTACGGCCGGCAATAAAGCCAATAACAGGTTTCGTTACGTTCTTTTTGATGTAGAGGGCCGCTTCTTCTTCAGCTGATCCTCCGATCTCTCCAATCATGATGATGGCATCGGTTTCAGGATCATCTTGAAAGAGCTTGACAGCATCGATGAACTTCGTACCGATAATTGGATCGCCGCCGATTCCGATGGCCGTCGATTGTCCCATGCCGGCATCGACAACTTGTTTGACGGCTTCGTAGGTCAGCGTTCCTGATCTCGAGATAATGCCGATGCGACCTGGTTTATGTATGAACCCCGGCATTATCCCGATCTTCGCTTTTCCAGGTGAAATTACTCCGGGACAATTGGGCCCGATGAGATAGGTCTTAGAATTTCGAATTACTTCATAAACCGGTATCATATCCCGAACTGGAATGCCTTCAGTTATGCAGACAATGAGGGCGATCCCGGCCGCCTCTGCCTCAAGGATCGCATCGGCTGCGAAAGCGGGCGGCACGAATATGCATGTTGCATTCGCACCAGTTGCTGCGACGGCATCTGCAACCGTATTAAAGACCGGAACTCCGATGTGAGTAGTACCGCCTTTGCCGGGGGTAACACCTCCGACAACCTTTGTTCCATATTCAATCATTTGTTGCGTATGGAATGTACCTTCACCGCCGGTTATGCCCTGAACTACAAGCTTGGTTTTCTTATCGACTAAAACGCTCATGAAATAATTAATTTTGATAGTAGAATTACAAAAATACGAAATGCTGCGGCATAAACGGGATATTCTTCGATTTCGAAAGCAACGGCCGCCTCCTTGCTGCGCAACCGATTACAAGGTTAAGAGCAGCCCAAGGCCTGCAGCGAACATTATTGCAGTCGATATCCATCCGGCAATACTTAGTCGTCTGGAAATCGTAAATTTTCCCATAATACTCTTATTATGAGCCATCACCATCATGATGATCATAATTGGCACTGCCACAATGCCATTAATTACTGCAGACCAGTATAGTGCCTTTATGGGATTGACACCGATAAAGATTAGCAGCATCCCCGCAATCGTAATCCCCGCGATCAAACCATAAAAGCCTTTTGCATCCTTGGGTTTCTTTTCAAGGCTCATCGGAAGTGAAAATACTTCAGCAACTGCATAAGCTGCAGAACCCGCCAGTACCGGAAGCGCAAGAAGCCCCGTACCGATAATTCCGATCGCAAACAGCAAAAAAGTAAATTCACCGGCGATCGGCCGCAACGCCTCTGCAGCCTGAGCCGCAGTATTGATATCGGTTACACCCTTGCTATGCAAGGTAACAGCCGTTGAAAGCATGATGAAGAATGCAATCAAATTAGAAAAGCCCATGCCTATGATCGTATCTCTTCGAATGCGAGATAGCTGTTTCGGCGCCTGCTCCGGAGATTCGTTGAGCGGATGCTGGCGCGGATTATCCTCTTCCTCCTCAGCTTCTTCCGATGCTTGCCAGAAAAAGAGATAAGGACTGATCGTTGTTCCTAACACGGCAATGATCGTGGTGATGTATGTTGAATTCCATGTAATGCTCGGAATGATCGTACCTGCCAAAGCTTCTGCCCAAGGAACATGGACAGAGAACACAACGGCTACATATGCGAAAAGAACTACACAGAGCCATTTCAAATATGAGACATACCGATCATACGGTATGAATACCTGAAGAAGTATCCCGATGATGGCAAGCGCAATAGCGTAGAGTATCGAATGATCTCCGATAACCAGCTGAACGGCTTCTCCCATGGCCGAGATATCGGCTCCAATATTGATGATGTTAGCGGCCAACATCAGGAATACGATGGAGATGGTAATCCATTTCGGGAAGTGCATTTTCATATTAGCAGCAAGACCCTTTCCTGTCGTCCGCCCGATTTGTGCGCTGACGATTTGAATAGCAACCATCATCGGATAACTAAATACAATACTCCATAGGAGTCCATATCCGCTCTGAGCTCCCGCTTGGGAATATGTTGCTATTCCGCTCGGATCATCGTCAGCTGCGCCAGTAATGATTCCGGGACCGAGAATGGTAAACCATCCCTTGGCTTTTTGAAATAAAGTTTTCGAGTGTTTTTTTGTCAAAATTGATTCTATGAAGTTAGTCTAATGAGTAGTCTCTGAGGAGCTATCACAATTACAATTGCTCTAGCTTGATCCGGTCATTCAAATTATTGACTATGGTGAGAATGTCACCGGAACTTTGATGTTGTCAGGTCCTAGTCTGAAGGCGAGATCGCCGTAGAAAACATAATCATCAGGGAGTTCAGGGATCTGATCTTTGGATGAAACCAGAAAGTATTCAGACTGTGATGGGTTAAGAAATTTCGAAGAGGGTGATACCATACATTCTAGGGACTCATATCTATTTTTCGATTCCAATTCCCGGCATTCGCGGATCACTAATCGAAATGGTGAGGGTTTTGCAGGATCTGCAAGGCCGCCTCTGAACTTTAGGGTATAAGTCAGTGAATCATTTTTTGCGAATTCAAGCCTGATCTTGGCATCGCGCAGATCAAACCCCGCGTTAACAGCAGCCGATTGGTCCGGTCGAAGAATCTGGAATGCGATATCGGTAAAGAGGTCATAGTCTTCTCTGGAAAGAGAGCATGAGAACGAAATAGCACCTTCCCCAGGATGTGCTTTGAATCGATACAGATAAGTATCCCCTTCAGAGATTATTGTGTCAATATACCGCTGGTATCCTTCAACATCAATATGCCCTGACTCCAACGATAGTTCTGAGGCGCTTGAATTTGTTATTTCGATTCTCCCGGAAGCAGTCCCCTTCGATGGAAGTGAGAGCCATTCAGGTCGAACATCAAATGGTGTTGCCGTCACATTCAAATCCACAGATGACTCCGCTTCATCATCCGAAGCGAGACCGCGTTTTACATCAATTTCCCAAACACCGTGCTGTAAATCATCTCCTGTGATAATTCGAGACGACTCATCATTGTCACCGGGTGAGAGATGAACCCGCGAGAATGTTCTTCCATCATTATTGATAATGATCGCATCGACATTTGATTTTAGGTCGCGTGAACTCAGAGACACTTTCACGGCCTTTGTTCCGGCCGGAATTGTGAAGAATTCTCTGTCCAATCTGCCCGAATGAACTTTGATATCCTTCACTTCGGATTTGAATGAATTTTCCTGGGAAAGGACATGTGGTATTACGACGGTGTTCCATAACTCGAACTCCGGTACGGAATTCACAGAGGCGCCCTTTGGATAGCCTAAGATCTTCGCGCAGTAGACTCCGGGTTTCTGTAGCTGTTTGGAATCGTAATTCACCAGGACCTGAAACGAACCTTCACCCCTTCGATAGATGCTTGACTGTACCGGTTCAAGCCACGTTGCCGTCGAGCGAAGTTCATATGCGTTAAAGCTCAGCATCTTTTCCCGAGATTTTGATGAAGATGAAGATGATTCAAGAGGCAGGATATTAAACATTGTGCGGTCTCCATTCTTCGGATAGAGACCTGTTCTGTAGTATGCTGCAGTGCCTTTCCTAACACTGTTGGGTACAGCTACAGAAATCAAATATTGGCGAGGGTGTATATTCTTCCGGTGCCATTCTGCGAGATATTCGAATGCATTCGGGACATTCACCATTCCAGATCCTTGATCGAGGAGCGTCATGTTCGCCAAAGGGGTTGCACCAGCTTGTAAAGCACGCTTGATCTCATTGGAATTGGGCCTGTAATCTGGAAACATTTGCTTCATCCCGGAGATGAGTATCGCGCAACAACCGGAAGTATAAGGTGAAGACATTGATGTCCCATTATACCTGTCTCCCATGACATAGTCCGGCACTGTGCTGATAGCAGTGCCTGGACTGACGATATCAGGCTTTGCAAGTTCGCCTCCACGAGACGAGAAATCCCAGACCACAGGTCGCGACATCTTCAAACCGTAGAGATCTCTTCCCGTATCGTCAGGTAGACCGGCACCGCTTGTAATTACCGTTCGCGCCGATCCGGGCAATCCGATATTTGATAATCCCGGTCCATCGTTACCTGCGGAAATACAAACGGTGATCTCAGGATGCGCATCCAGAAGAGAGTCAAGCCATTGATCCATTACACTATGCCCCTCGATCTCTGAACCGATGCCGAAACTCATATTGACGATTACGGGCTTACCCGTTTCCTGTGCGATCTTAACAACATAGAGATAGGCTCGTTTCATAGAACCGGATACGGTCACTCCGTCCATCGTATTATCGGCAAATTTCAGCGCAATCATTTCTGCGCCGGGAGCAACACCATTGAATCCAGTCTGCCCATCAATTCTATTGCCACCTGCAATTCCTGCAACATGTGTTCCATGACCGCCATCGGCGAAATACAGATTGATTCTTTTTTCTTCAGGGAATATGTTTACAGCTCCAGTTAAGAACCTTCCGTCGTTATCAGACTCGTCCTTCGCAGCGCGAAAATGGAATACGTTCTGGTTTTCTTTATAATTGGAAAGTACAGTTTCGTCGGCAAGCGAGCCATCAGCATCACCATCGACGATCGCCAGCCAATGATCCTTTGAATCTTGAAAGATCAGAACTCCGAAGTTATCGTTCTTCTTGTCGTTAAAATTAAGATCACCCAACCCATTCTGGAATTTGCTCTCTGCAAGACTGGCGAAGAAATACTTGCCGTCGTAGGATTGGATTGCTACTTTATCCAGTCCTGTGAGTACCGATTTGCCATTTACAATCACCTTATCTCCGCTACGTTCAGCTGGTTGCCAATATAGATCGCCGGTCCCGGCAAAATCTTGGACATCAATGATCTTCTTCTTTCCTTCCGAGGTTTGCAGCAATCCCGCAATGCCCGGATCTACTCCATCATCGAGAATGGCAATGATCGTACCTCGTCCGTCGTAAGTAGGGTGACTCTTCAAATAGTTTTCGATTCCGCAGGCATCTAATGAGAGAAAGCTCCAATTCGAATTTGTGGCCCCTTTTTTTTCAGAAGCCACAGGTGAGGACTGCCTTACAGCTGTGTCAGCTGGAATGGCTTGTTCCTTTTTCGGTCGGGTTTGGGAAAAAGCCGAGTTCGTGCATGAAAGTACAGTCCACACCAGCAGAAAACAAATTTGTCTCATCATTTCGTAAGAATCCATCAATTTGAAGTAAGATTTTAACGCATAATAAGCAGGTTGGTTCGGAAGAATGACAATATTATGAAACTACCCGTCCTTCATTCAGTGTTAACGCACTCGCATTTCGGGGTCAGGTAGCTCAGTTGGTAGAGCAAAGGACTGAAAATCCTTGTGTCGGGGGTTCAATTCCCTCCCTGACCACCACTTCTTTACTTGTGTGCCTAAAACTTTCCTGCGACTTCTTGTACGGCTTCTTGGTTAAAAGCTGAGATATTTTTTCACGCTATGCTATGAGTATCCCTACAAAAATTATCATTTTCTCTCTTGCTACGTTTCTCGTTATTGCCGGCTCCGGATGTAAGCGAGAGGAAACTACCCATTCGCACTCTGCCAAGAGTGGCAAGAAATACGGCGGTCGATATACGATCAATGAGCTTCGTGGTAATCCATCCAGCATGGATCCGGTGCGAATAAATAGTAAGATCGAAGATGATGTAGCCAATAATATTTATGACCGTTTGATCGATAATAACAGCACGCTCGATCTTGTCCCCGAACTTGCGAAGAGTTGGGAGATCTCGTCTGACGGCAAGGTGTACACCTTTCATCTTCGTACCAATGCATACTTCCATGATGATGCATGCTTCCCTTCAGGCAAGGGCAGAAGATTTGTAGCAAGCGATGCTAAGTATTCGCTCGAACGTGTATGTGATCCAAAAACCTTCAGTATCGGCTACTATGTATTCCAAGATATTGTGCAAGGGGCAAACGATTACTTCAATCGCGATTCGATCGAACAAACGGGGCGACACGTCGATGGAGTAACAGGATTTCAAGCGCCGAACGATACAACGTTTATTATCACCCTCACGAAACCATATGCTCCTTTTCCCGAGCATTTGGCAACGAGCTTTGGTTTTATCGTACCGAGAGAGGCGGTTGAAAAATATGGAAAAGACTTTTCACGCCATCCGATCGGAACAGGTCCGTTCATATTCGATCATTGGAATGATGACGAAGAAATTCTCTTGAAGCGAAATCCCAGATACTGGCAAATCGATAGCACAGGAAACCAGCTTCCGCTTCTCGATGAAGTAAAATATACATTTATCAAGGACGATAAAACACTATTTGCGAATTTCGAACGTGGCGTGCATGATGAGGATTTTACAATACCGACGGAGTTCTTTCAGAATATCGTCACTCCGGATAAGAAGCTAACGCCTGAATATGAGAAGAAGTATCAACTTCAGCACGTGACGGCGATGAATAGTTATTTCATCGATATTCTCTGTACTTCTCCTCAGTACTCAAACCTCGCGCTTCGCCGTGCAATGAGCTTTGCGATCGATCGTTCACAGATCGTTAAATACGTTTTGAAAAACATGCCTCACGGCTCTGCTGAAAATGGGATCGTTCCGCCTGGATTCAAGAACTACCCTATCAGTGAAGTTCATGGTATATCCTATAATCCAGACAGTGCTCACTACTGGCTTAAGAAATCAGGTTACGGAGAAGGTGGCAACGAGTTAATTATTACTCTTTCTGTCTATAATGAACCACGACCACTACAGATTGCAAATGCGATCCAAAGCATGTGGCAAACCACTCTCGGTGCGAAGGTCGATCTTCACGTTATGCAGGCTCAGCAGCTAATCGATCAATCCGAAGATGGGAAGCTTGACCTATGGGTTACCCGTTGGTACGCTGATTACCCGGAGGTTGAAAATTTCCTCAGTCTCGAATATGGAAGGTTTGTTCCACCAAGCCTATCTATGAAAAGCTACCCCAATAGCACCCGATGGAATAATAATGAATTCAATAAGTTTTTCGAGCAGGCACTTGTAACAACAGATGAAGTAGAAAGAGACAAGCTTTACGCAAAAGCCGAGAACATCATGGCGTATGAATCACCGGCCATTCCGCTTTTTTACGAGGAGCATTACAGGCTCTTGCAGCCATGGGTTCGTGATAACCCGCTCGACCCGATGAATAGGATCGATCTGAAATGGGTGTGGCTGGATAAGTAATGCTCTCGACCTGCGCAATTCCTGAATACATAAACTACAGTGTCTAGGATCGTTATTCAAAAATTTGGAGGTACATCGGTTGAGAATGCCGATGCGATGCAGCGTGCGATCGAAATCGTAAAACGCCACGGTATCAAACGTGGTATCCGCCCGTTAGTCGTGCTTTCGGCTTGTGCAGGTGTTACCAATCTTCTGATTCGCATCGGAGAGCTTTCCCTTCTCGGTAAGATCGATCAGGCACATAAGTCGATAAGTGATCTCGACCATCGACATTTTGGCATTTTGCATGACCTTCATCTCTCGCTACGCAGCGAGCAAGAGGCCTCTTTACATCTACGATACATTTGGCGCGAGCTGCGAACATTGGTACGCGGTGTAGAGCTTCTTGGAGAGCTGACTCCAAAAATGAAAGATAAACTTCTTTCCGCAGGTGAGCGAGCTTCGACTGCTATTTTCTCTCAAGCCCTACGCGAAGATCTCTCTGAAAAAGACATTACCGTCTACCCCTACGATGCACGAGAGTTCTTCCTTACCGATTCAGATTTTGGTTTAGCGAGACCGCAGGTTGGCGAGATCACTAAGCAGATGAAGCTCATTGGGAAAAAGCTGGCTGCCGGTGGAGTCGGTGTTACTCAAGGGTTTATCGGTGCGAACAAACGCGGTGAAACAACAACGATCGGACGCGGGGGATCTGATTTCTCGGCGACGATCATGGGCGTGGCGCTATCGGCAAAAGAGATCCAGATTTGGACAGATGTGGCCGGCATCTATACATGCGATCCGCGTATTGTCCCGCAAGCCTATGCACAACCGCTTATCTCCTTCCAGGATGCAAGCACAATGGCTTTTTTTGGAGCGAAAGTCCTTCATCCGGAAACAATCGATCCCGCAGTCCAGGCCGGCATTCCTGTTCGCGTGTTGTCGTCAAAAGACCCTGAAAGGAAAGGAACAACCATACTCACCCAGCCGCCTGACGGGGTGATCGTTGCTGGTATCGCCATTAAGAGAAACATTGTACTCGCTAAGGCTGTCTCGAATGAAATGGTACCCCAAAGCACTACCCTTTCCGTCATCTTTGATTCACTTCAGGACAAGAAAGTCATTCCTCTGGCTTCAAGCATCGCATTTGATGACGTACTGTTTGCGATGGAGCCTCATGAAAAATACTCCGAACTACACCAGCAGATCGATAGAATAGCCACCCTCCAATTCTTTCCTAAGCGGGCCATGCTAACGATTGTAGGTCAGGGATTGCTCAATAATCCTGGTATTGCTGCCCGTTTGTTTAGCTCGATCCGACACTGCAACTGTGAGATGATCTCATACGGTGGCGCCTCTAACGCGATCAATATTGTAATTCCGGATGACGAAGTGGAGAATGCAGCAAAAAGCATTCACAAAGAGTTTTTCTAGACTTACCGAAAAGAAATCCAACCGCTTGGAAGTCCGTCCGAGGAAACGTTAGTCATGGGATAATTCCGGTCCTTATCGATATAACGAATTCTTTTGAACTCCAACAAAGTGAACGGTGATGGGCCCTTGTATTTAAGGCTATCTCCATAGCAGAGAGGTTCGAGCGTAACGATAATATTCCCACTGGGAACATTCATTGCCTGTGGCTTCCACCCGCCCGGATATGGATAGAAATCACGCAGACTATCGCTATCGTGTCCTGATGGATTCGAGAAAAGGCCGTAAAAGAAATTTTGATGAGGAGTAAAACTGGAATCCGTTGCCCACAAGCCATACATCCATCCTTCCGGAGGGACTTTCAACGATGAGAGTGATGGGGATTGTGCGGTGCCACTCAGATTCATCAAATAGTACTCGTGTATGTAGGCAAGGGTATCTGTTGAGGTCGAAGTGAAGACCAGACTTCCAGCAAGGGCTGAGTAATCGCCAATGTGTATTGCGTGGTCAAGTGTAGCAAATAGAGATTTGGTGCCAGTGTTGTAGATAAGATCGTGAGCTTCCAGAAGGGGGAATTGAAGCGTAGCATCTGTATTTGCCGGCTGAAAGCAAACCAATATTCCGGTTATACTATCAACCGGTTGAGGACCTTCGAAACTTCCAACTAATGTTGCAGTATCCTCTGCGGAAGTCGATCGAATTGTCAATTGCTTCATTGGCTGCCAGACGCTATCTTGTGCGAACCGCAACCAAAGAACATACTTCTCCCCTTGGCGCGGATCATGGACTCCTTTGGCGTTAATTACAAATGTCAGCAGAGTACTATCATGAGAAGATTCTGCCGGACCGGAGCTGCTATCCTTGCAGCCAATTGCTAGTACAAATAAAAGAAGAACCGGAATAACAAAGAATATTTTCAAGCTGAAGAATTATTTTCTCTTTTTTACAACACGAGTCTTCGTGATTTGTTTCTTCATAAGCGCCGGCGGCACATCAATTTCCATGCGAAGCAATGCTGAGGCAATGGTCTTCCCCTGAGCGTCCTGCTTCAGGCTAACCGTTCCTCCCCCGCCCAGGGTGTTATGTAGAAGAAAATTTAGAGCCCAAAGATTAGGAAGTTCAAAACGCTCGACTTTGCCATTACAAATTCCCTTGAAATGCTTTTTGACCGCGGCGGCTGTAACCTTGGCTTTGATGAGTGAATAAAACTTCTCTTCCCTTGCGATCAAACCAACATTTGCAGCATCTCCCTTATCCCCCGATCTCGCATGACAAATTTGAAGTAATTGTACTTTCATTATTTTACTTCCTCCACAATAACTCTCGGGATGACCGCCGTTTTCTTAAGAAGTGCGGGCCAATAGGCAACAACATCGCTAGGCTTCGGACGGCCGCCGGCGAATCCTGTAACACTTGGTGGTCCGGTCAGAATAAGCGGAGCGATATTCTTGCCGAACTCGATAATTGAATTCTTATCCTGCCCGCGCACGGCAAATTTGACAACAACCTCTTGAACTTGCCCATAATCAACCTCCGTCAACGGACCATGGCAACTGTCGACTCCCAGAAATTCAGTACGCATTTCATCGAAAGTGCAGCCTGCCTTTTTCAATCGTGAGCGCAAGATCTTATCCGACAATTTCGCTTTCTCCATTGCATCGGGCCAGGTATAGGTGAGTGTTCCTTGGGCAGAATACCCATCGTTATAGGACATCGAAACTTTGTAGGAATCCGTGGCCGGCCTTCCTTTGATACCGAATACTCTAACTCGGTCCTTTCCCAAATCTTCAAGCTGAATCGAAGTGAAATCAGCTATGCAATCCGGAGTTATATATTCCTTAGGGTCACCAATCTCATATAGGAGCTGCTCTGCAACGGTTTGACGAGTTACCATTCCACCCGTCTTGGGATGCTTGGTAATGACGAATTCACCGTTGGGGTAGGCCTCAGCGATCGGGAAGCCAATATTTGCAAAATCTTTAACGCTCTTCCAGTCGGCAGAAAAATTTCCCCCGGAGCTTTGTGCCCCGCATTCAAGGATGTGACCTGCGACAGTTCCGGAGGCGAGTTTGTCCCAATCATGCTCACTCCATCCAAATTCGTAGATCATCGGTGCGAGTGTAAGGCCAGTGTCGGTAGTCCTTCCAGTAATCACGATCTGAGCACCTTGACGCAAAGCCTCGACGATTGGCATTGCTCCGAAGTAGACATTGGCACTAAGCACCCTGCTGCGAACAGATGTGAGTTGTTCGCCGGTTTCCATATTCTTCAGTTCATGTCCATGAGCGAGAACCGAATCCAACGTGTCCAGTATATTATCTCCCAGTACTATGCCAACGCGAATAGGAATGCCTCGCCTCTTGGCGAGAGCGAAGATTGCATCGCGGCATGCTTCGGGGTTGACACCTCCTCCATTTGTGATAACTCGAATTTTTTTTTCGACTATATCCGGGAGAATAGACTCTATCACTTCAACAAGATCTTTTGCATAGCCAGCTTTGGGATCGCGAAGTTTCTGCTTTTGCATGATCGACATCGTGACCTCGGCCAAATAGTCCATCATCATGTAATCGATAGGCGATTTCGCGTTCGCCAGGCGCACCTGATCGATTGGTGCCGACGGGAGATCACCCCAAAATCCTTGGCCCGATGCGATCCTAATTTTATCTTTCATCCGGAAATATGTTAAAAATCATTCGCTAAGAACAACGGCCAATGGTATTTAGTTGGAATCGGCCTTCTTCAGTCGGTAGAGGGGTACGGCTGCTATCATACCGATTATCGGAGCAAGTATGTAAAGCCAGAGAAATTCCGTATGCCCGCTAATGAAGGCTGGCGCGATGCTCCTCGCTGGATTCATTGAGGCTCCGGTCAATGGCCCCGCAAACAGAGCAGTAAGAGTTACAGCAGACCCAACGAGAATGGCTGCAAGAACTCTGTTCCTGATATTCAGCAATTCGGTCAGGGCAACTGATACCATCAGGACGAATGAAATAACAATTTCGATACCTCCGGCTACCCATGGGGAGACGCTAGGCAGAGTTGAGCCAAGCGTTGAGTCTTTTGGAGCTAACAGGAGAAGAATGATACTTGCAATCGCAGCTCCGCTTATTTGTGATGTAATATGGATGATCGATCGTTTTGGAGAAAATTTTCCTGCGATGATCAGAGCAATTGTCACTGCCGGATTGAAATGGCTTTCGGCAAATCTCCCGACGAGAGCAATAGCAAGTGCCACTCCAAATCCCCATAGAAGGCAGACACCAACATGAGTGAGTGAACCATGGCTCACTTCATTCAATACGATAGCACCGGTTCCTATGAAGACAATAATAAATGTCCCTATGACTTCCGCAATGATGTATTTTTTCATTCTATGGGTGCCTTCGTACCGATTTGCAAGGGTTCTTTGCGCATCGTTCCATCATCGGGCGGCGAAAGAAGTTGACGAACTCTCGCTTCAATTTCCAAGGCTATTTTTTGGAAGAAAGCTCTTTTCTGCTCTTCTGTCCCTTGAAATTGCGCGGGATCCTCCAAGTTCCAGTGCATCCGTTGCTGCTTGCCTGGAAAAATAGGGCAGGATTCTTTGGCATTATCACAAACAGTGATTACGATATCCCATGATTGATTCAAGAATTCACTAACGGACTTTGACTTGTTTGTGGAAATATCGATGTTCATCTCGCGGAGTGTTTCTATTGCAAGCGGGTGAACGTACCCGGTAGGATTGGATCCGGCGCTATACGCATGATACCAATCACCTCCCAAGAAATTAAGTATTCCCTCAGCCATCTGGCTACGGCAGGAGTTTCCGGTACATACAAATAAGACTCGCTTCTTATCTATCATGATAGTCTGATTCGATTTTGATCAATCTTGTACGGCTGGCTTCGTCATGTTATGCTTCTTTCTCGCCGTAGTTATCGTAATCAGCATGTGAACGGTTCCAAATCTTGGGTTACATTTTCATTAAGAAGTCCAGAATGCTCTGGCGCTACTACTTGGTGTTTGTGTGTCCACCGCTGAAATCCCTCTGCGTCAAATTCCGTATCTTCGCAGCATGACTAAAAGAATCGGAATCATCGGACAACCCTGTATCGATGAAATTATTTCTCCCAACGGTGAAATGATCTCGCAATCCTTAGGTGGTATTCTCTATTCCTACGCTGCGCTTGAAAGAGCTGCCCAAGAATCAGCCGCAGATGTTGAATTCCTGCCGCTCACATGGACTTCTATCCCCGATCGTGAGATCTTGCTTCCGTTCTATTCCGGACTTCACCATTTTCGCGATCTTACAAAGCTTTTCCCGACGGATTCCCTGACCAATCGAGTACGCCTTGTTTACTCTGATGAGAAGCATCGCTCCGAACATTGTCCTATCATTCTACCGCCACTGACATCTGAAGAACTTTCATGGGTTGATCTCGCCTCACTGGATGGCCTATTTATCAATATGATTTCGGGATTCGACATTTCCCTAGAAACACTTCAATGGATCCGATCCAAAACGGATGCTTATATTCATCTTGATATTCATGCTCTTGTTCTCGGTGAATTATCAACTATTGAAACGTTACCTAGGGTAATAACAGGCCGGAAGGATTGGAGAGAGTGGGTTTCAGTAGTGGATTCGGTTCAAATGAACGAGACGGAATCTGATTGGCTGGGCGCACCGGAAATAATCACTGAGAAGAATCTGCTTTCCGAGATCCGCAGACTCTTCCTCCAGAATGGACGGCCATTGACTGCTGTCATAACGCGCTCGGACCGAGGCGCTACACTATTTGACTTTCAGCATGAAAAGATCTGGAATAAGGAACCGACGAAGCGAATAATATCGGACACCACTGGATCTGGAGATGTATTTGGTGCCCTTTATACCCTTACCAGAACTCTTGGCACGTCCGAGCAGGAAGCGCTCTGGCATGCCGAGACGTGGGCCGGATGGAACACAGAATTGCATGGGCCGGAGAACATTCTCATCGCACCCCTATCCGATGAAATCCGCTCCTAGCAAACCCATTCCTTTTCTTACTCACTGGAAAAACACATTCTTGAATGCTTCTGCTGCATCAGGAGCCGGAAGTGTATTCGCATATGCAACCGCCTCCTCGATCTCCGACTTTGCCTGTTGCTGCATCGATGTTAGTTCGCTCTCTGATGCGCCCTTATTGAGAAGGAGGGTCGCCGTTCTAAGAACCGGATCTTTCCGATCCCATTCCTCAAGCAACTCCTTGGGTACGTAATCGAAGGGATCATGCTCTGCATGCCCTCTCATCCGCATAGTAGTTGTCTCAATGATCGTAGGTCCATTCCCTGCCCTGGCGAATTCTATAGCTTGTGAAGTGGCAGAGAAAACCGCTTCAATATCAGTTCCGTCGACCGTGACTCCCGGTATCCCATAGCCGATTGCACGATCGGAGAATCTTGGATTGTGTGTCTGGGCTGCAACCGGAGTCGAATAGGCGTATTGGTTGTTCTCGATGACCAGAACGAATGGTAATTGCTGAACGGAAGCCATCATCAAACCTTCATGCACTTCTCCAACCGAAGCACCTCCATCACCAATATAATTTAAGACAACAAACCCGCTCTTGGAAAGCTTTTGGGCGAGTGCGGCTCCGACAGCAACAGGGACCATTGCTCCTAAATGAGAGACATTCCCATAAATTTTCTTTTCGGGATCCGCAAAATGTCCTGTTCCATCAGTTCCACGAGTTATCGATCCCCGTCGGAATAAAAAATTAATAGCCATCTCACGGGGTGTCATGCCTCGAACGAAATGAGCGCCATTATCACGATGCATTGGAAAGATGATGTCCCCTTCTTGAAGCGCCATTGCAGTTCCGACACTCGATGCTTCATTTCCGATCTGCGCATAAACACCGCCAACGATCTTCGACTGTCTGTAAAGATTGATCATTGCATGGTCGAACTCACGTGCAAGTAACATGTTCTCATATGCAACTATCAATTCGGCTTTCGTCATTCTTTTAATTAAGAATCAGGATTTGGTGAAACGATATCTGTATTTTTGCATATAAACAAGAGAATCGAATAATATAATCTTCAAAAAAATGACTGAACTCTATCCACCAATTGAACCATATAAACAAGGTAACCTGAAAGTCTCAGATCTTCATTCTCTCTACTATGAGGAAGTGGGCAATCCCGACGGTCAGCCGGCAGTAGTTCTCCATGGCGGGCCCGGTGCCGGATGCACTCCGGACATGCGACGTTTTTTCGATCCCACGCATTACCGAATCATACTTTTCGATCAGCGGGCCTGCGGCAGGAGTTCGCCTTTGGCAGTTCTCGAGGAGAACACGACTTGGGATATCGTTGCTGATATAGAGAAGTTACGAGAACATTTAGGAATTGAGAAGTGGCTAGTATTTGGCGGATCATGGGGATCTACGCTCGGACTTTCATATTCTCAAAGTCATCCGGAACGAGTCACACAATTAATTCTTCGGGGTATTTTCTTATCTCGCGATAGAGATAACGATTGGCTTTACGGATACGGTGCAAGCGAACTTTTCCCTGAGCAATGGGCAGATTTCTGTTCGGGAGTGAGAAAAGCTGAAGACGAAAGCTATCCACAAGCTTACTACAAAGCACTTACCTCTTCCGACAAAAGTACACAACTTGCAGCCGCAAAAAAATGGAGTGATTGGGAGTGGTCTATCATTAAACTTGTTACGACTGAAAAACCAACCGACGACCAGTTTGCGATCAACTTTGCGAGGATCGAGTGCCATTTCATCCTCAATCGCTGCTTCCTTGAAGAGGGACAATTACTTCGTGATGCATCCCGCATAGCACATATCCCCATGACCATGGTACATGGTCGATACGACGTGGTTTGTGCGATGCATAATGCTTATGATCTTCACCAAGTTCTTCCTCATGCCGAATTGGTGGTCTGTCCGCGCTCCGGTCATTCTCAATTTGAAGAGGAGATCGCCGCAGCTCTCGTTGAGGCAACGAACAAGTACAGGGTCGGGAAATGAGCTCGAGAATCAAAGTCGTATTCTTTGATCTTGACGACACGCTCTACGATCATAGCTTCCATATTCATTCGGGGATCTCGGCCCTTCGGGAGCAGCACTCATTCTTGCAAGCCCATTCGATCGAGTCATTAAATAAGTTAAGCCACGACTTGCTAGAAGAGGTTCATGCTCGTTTGCTCCTGGGCGAAATCTCGCTCAACGAATCGCGCCGGATTCGTTGGTACAAATTCCTGAAGAACTTCGGTCAAGAACTTAATTTCGATCCTATAGAGTTTTCGGATTCATACCTTCGAGCATACTATGGCTCTGAGCGTGCTCTCCCTGGTGCGATCGATCTTCTGCGGGAATTGAGGAAAGAGTACCGAATCGGAATAATTTCAAACAACTTGCTTGAAGAACAACTGGCAAAGATGCGCCGTATTGGGATAATTGAGTATATTGATTTTTACGCGATAAGCGACGATGTCGGGTTTGCAAAACCAGATAGAAGAATCTTTGAAATTGCATTGGAACGCGGGGGCGTTAGTCAAGACGAAGCGGTATTTATTGGAGATTCATGGCACATCGATATCACCGGCGCTCTTACCGCAGGGATCCGCCCTATTTGGCTTAACCGTAGTGGTATGCTACCACCCGAGCCCGGAATTGCTGAGATTCCCTCACTGGAGCCGGTTGAGAGAGTTTTGAATCACATCCGTAGCGAGACACCAACTCCGACAACTACCAATGCTGAACCTCCAAGCGCGTAATAATCAAGACGCTCATTAAGGATCAACCAGCCGAGAAATACAGCAATTACCGGAGTGACGATCGCAACATAGGTCATCGTCACCGCCGATGTCTCCTTGATAAGCCGGAAGTAGATTCCAAACGTGACGATCGTACCAAGAATGGCAAGATATGAGATTGTCCATACCTGAGCGAAGTTCAGTGAGATGTCTTGCCATGGCTCTCGCATCAAAGCGGTAATTCCTAAGATCAGACATCCCACGCTCGTCGTAATTGCATTGAGCATGATCGGGGCGACAGATTGGGTGGACCGTTTTGTAACGATCGCACTAGCTGCGCTGACAATCGGAGCAATCAGCAACACTCCCATTGCCCAAAGATGAGTGGAATCTACCTTTTCTATTTGAGGATAGAAGATCGTGGCTATGCCGATGATTCCTAGCAGAATTCCTAATATTTTAACTGCAGTAAGTTTTTCGGACTGGAGTGCCCAATGTGATCCAATTGCCGTCCAAAGCGGCATCGTTCCAAATATCACGGCACCCAGACCTGATGGTACATAGGGAGAAGTTCCGTAGACGATCCCGAATGATATGCCATTGCTGAGTATACCTACAATAATGACTGCACCCCATGCTTTTCGATCGGCGGGCAGTGGTATCTTCCTAAATATCGCAAAGAGCCAGATTAGGACAGTCGCCAGAAGAAATCTTAAGGCTGCGCCGGTGAATGGAGGCAGAGCGGCATTTGCACCAATGTGGATGACGAGCCACGTAGAGCCCCATATCAGACATATTAGCGTGTACAGGAAATAGAATTCTAGCTTTGAATCTTTGGTCACTCGTTTATGATCTTAATATTTTCCATGTCTTTCAAACCATTCTTTCCCATATCCGTTCTCACAATGTTATAGTTTTGTAATAAATTCGGCGACAGAACAAGAAATCCACAAATCTTTGAGAATCAAAGCAGCAAAAAATCTTCTTGATGCAGTATTCGTAATCATGGGAATTGCGATCCTGATTATCATCACGACGATTTACCAGATGCCTTTCCGGCTTGATGATGTCCTCCACATGGATTGGGCTAGGCAACATTCCTTTTGGGATGCATTTGATGTCGGCCGCGGTGAGATCGTTCGAAGCGTACGTCCCGTCTTTGCCATGACGATATGGTTGCTGACCCATTCTGCCGGTGTCTCCCACTATTTTCCATGGCATGTGACACTGGTCGGGTCCTTCCTGATCGGGCTGGCTTATGCAGGCAAAACTGCACGTTATATTGCTAATGAGACATCTGCTCTCTATTTCACGACCGGCTTATTTTGGCTTTGTTTTCTGCCGATTCTCAATGTGTTGTTCTGGTATGGTGATCTGACATTTACGCTTGAATTACTGTTCGTTGCTCCTGCATGGTACTATGGAATACGAGGATTACTTGAGGGGCGTCTTCGAGATTGGATCGCGGCAAATCTATGTGGGATTCTTGCAGTCCTCGCGAAAGAGCCAGCACTTCTGCTCGTACATTCGGTAGTCCTTGGTATTTTCCTACTGTGTTGCGCTGAGATCAAATTAGCGTGGCAGGGCAAGTCTAAATCTTCCAAGTTAATAGCTGTCATGGCTTATGTTATTTTTCTTGCCATTTCAACTAAACTATACTTTTCTTCCCCAACTCGTTCAAACAGATTTTTTGATTTTGCAAGTCTCTCTCATGAACAGCTTTTGTTCTTCGTCAAGGATAGGTTGTCATATTATGGGGAGAATTTGCTGAACCCGATTGCCAGGCTCCTTCTCGTTTCTCCAATTATTTACTCCATTTTACGACCGCTACTCAATCGGAGAGTATCCCTCATAGTTCTATTAGGAGTGCTGGGCATTTCTATTGTGTTAGCATTCCTGGCCATCAAGACACTGATAGTATTTTCGGCTATCCTGGTTCTGTGTTCGATTCTGAATCTCTTTCGAAAGAGAAACAATAGGGTTAATCGACTACTTTTGCCTTTCTATTTCTCCGCAATCCTTATAATGGCAGTACTCTTGGACACGGTGATGCTCGTCAAGACACAACTAACGGAGCTGTCCTTCGTTTTGCTAATCATCAGCGGTGTTCACTGGTCCTTGATGGCTAAGGACATTTACGCCATCTCAGAACCTTACCTGCAAAATCGACGGATCCGGAGAGGACTACTTCTTCTTGCCATCGCCGGCACTTTGGCAGGAGCCTATGTAGCACTCCCAACTGTACGGGCTAAGGAGCAACTCCTTCAAGATGTGCGGAACGTTCGCAGTAATGCGAACGACGCTATTAAATGGATGGGTAATAACTTACCTTTTGGAAGCACCGTCTTGGTTGCGACTCCAGGTCTTTACGGCTTGGGCGGAGCAGACGAAATGACGTCAAAAGATGATGAATATAAACTGTACGCGCAGTATACGTTTCTCCAGGGATATGTCAGATCATACTTCAACGCTCTTCACCGCGAAGATCTGAAACTTGGCTTCTTGGAAGATTCAACAATGCTTTCCCGAGTCCTCGATTCCTGTCGAGTCCAAAATAATTATTACTTGTTTCTTCAAACAGGAATGGATATTGACCGATTTCACGGCAAGATCGCCAACAAAAAGCAATTGGAAGCCAATGATATGATGCTTGCAGCATTCGTCCAGAAGCCATTTCCAAGTGAGGTGTGGAAATTGGTACGCTAGTAGGCGCTAGAAAGGTTGGCCCAAAGCAAACTCGAAATTGAACACATCTGCAAATACATTCCAGAACTTGCCTTTTCTGTCCCACATGAAAACTCCGGCCGATGCGTTCGGTGGTATTGCTAGCAGTATGTCTTTATTTGGCTTGTCTTTTCCCAAAGTCCCGGGTGGATATGGGTCCGGGTACGGATCATAAAACTTGAATCCAAAATCAAATCGCAAGGCCCCCAAAAGAGTATTGTACCGAATTCCCGTGCCTATGGCAACTGCAAGATTCTTGATCGCAATCGGAACATCCTTGTCCCAGACATTTCCTACGTCACAAAAGAAAGCGATTCTCAAGGCTGAGAGGAATTGCTGTGTCGCTGTGATCTCTGCCGGATAATGAAAAAGTGCATACCGCCACTCGAGGTTCGTTTCAATTGTCTTATATCCACCGTACTGCGGATGCCCGGGGATTGGGTTGTTGGAAACCAATAGCGTTCTAGCAGCCCAACCCCTCATTGAATTCGTCCCTCCTCCGAAATAACGGTTTTCAATGAGAATGTCCCGCGATTGATCGCCTGGATGATCCAACCAAACATTCCCGTAGAGTATCCTATAAGCGAGTATGCTTCTCCCCTCGTTCACACCAAGATTGGCAAACGCCTTGAACTGCGGGGTAAATTTTGTGTATGCTGCGCTCGGAAGACCCGTAGGAATAGCATTCGCAATAAATTGGAGGGTACGCTGTAAAGACATCCCCACGAATATTCCTCTAGATGGGTTTTGAGGATCATTGGTTGAGTTATACCCCATGTCGAGTGAGCCCAGAGCATTAAACTGAGATGGTACCGTTGTCGTATCGATACGACCATTAAAAATTGAGGAATCACGATAATCGCGGTTTACATACTGGAGTAAACCTTTCGGAGAGGCATAGATTACTATGGCAGGGTCATGCGACAGTTGCACATTTGTACCAAGGCTTGCGGTGATCGTTCGTTCGAGATACTGAAGGGTCTTAAGATCGGGAGTCCTCTGATCACTATAACTTGAATTTGCCGATAGTACCAAAGGCACATTCTTTATCCCGATGTATGGGAATACGAAATCGCCTGAAAGACTAACATGGTTTTGATTTCTGGGAAACAACTGATACACTGCCTGAGTGGTGAAATTATCGGCGACATTGAAAAGATTGCGATTGCTGTAGGATACTCCGAATCCTAAGATGAACTGATAAAACGGATTTATACCGAGATAGGGGTAAGGAGTAAAGTCCCATGAGGGACGCATACGGAGATATACTATTACTGGCAGGACTATTCCATCCTTTGAAGAGTCTGGTATCCGATAAAATCCTGACGTATCAAGTTCAATATTGATGTACTGAAAAGTACCCAATCTACTAAGATCTCGCTCGGAGATAAGCTTGTTAGAATTCTTGTACCATGCGCCTGAGTCCAGGCTTAACGCACGGTGGATAGTTGCATCGGAGACGTATCCGTATTTAGAGTAGGCAGTATCGCTTACAATCCTCGGTGCACCGACCCGTACCCTGGGTCCAGTCTTAAACTTGATGGATATGGTGATAGATTTCCTATTTCGGTCGAGTTCTATGATAGTAGCCCCAGTCGGCAGAGACAAGAACGGGTAGCCATTTTCACCGAGGATCTGTTGAATGCGAAGTACCTCTTTATCCAACTCGTCTTTGGAATAAACTGATTTCGCCTTAATCCCAATATTATCCGTTAATTTATTTTGGAGGTCCATTGGAAGGTGCTCTAACCCCTCAAAAGTAAAGCCTGAGACCACATAAGGCTTTCCCTCGTAAATCCGAAAGGCAATCGTATCCTCGACAACCGGATATTTATCCCATTTTGCAGGAGGGAGAAACTTATTTTTGTCGTAAACCTTCTGCCATTGCTCAGCGCTAACTACTGACTCATGTAATGAATATCCAATGTGCGCATCAAAATAGCCCCTGCTCCGATAATAGACGAAAATTCGAGTCGTATCTTCGGCAAGTACACCTTCATCAACGAATTGTTGTGGAGTCCCCCAATCTGAATTTAGCCAGTTTAATATCCGCTCACCTCCGCTGGAGGTCCTCGTTGCAATTATGCTTTCGAGTTCGAGTGATGAGATGTTGTTATTTCCCTCAAAGCGAATTTCGGAGATTTCCCTCTTACGGATCTTCTCCAATTCAGGGGGGCGTTGTGCATTGCCTAAAGAAGGACACAGCAAGAGGCTAATAGCGATAAGGATGAGAACGGGTTTCAGCGGTTCTAACATAGTATATCGTACGAAGAACAAACCCGAGTCCTCATATGGACAACGGCTTTCTTTGCCATAGATATCAGAACGTGCTGAAAATGCCGTCCGATAAATCCGAAGGATCAATACTCGTTCAACTCGTCATCATAGTAAAACTCATCGGCCTCAGCAGAGTAGTCCGGCCAGATCTCCTCAATTGATTCGAACTGCTCTTCTTCGTCTTCAATCTCCTGCAGATTCTTGACGACAGCAGGCGGTGCGCCGATCCGTTCGCAATAATCGATAAGTTCTCCCTTGGTGGCAGGCCACGGTGCATCTTCCAGATACTGAGCAAGTTCAGGTGTCCAAAGCATAGTCAGAAATAACCCCTTACGTTAAAAATGTGTGAAAGAATTTAAATAAGTATATCCGCGTCATTTAGGCATTTTGGAGCAATTTGGTTCCACAAATTCAGTTCAACGGTGAAAAAAAATGCACGCGTGCGAGTTTCGGTCTTCCAGGGTGCTGTAATGTTGCCGCAGGGCTAATCCCTTAGCCTCGGATCTAAAGCATCGCGTAAACCATCGCCTACTAAATTATAGCTGAGTACTGCAATGAAGATCGCCAGTCCTGGAAACACAGCAAGCCACCAGGCACTGATATTCCCTCGTGCATCATTAAGGACACTGCCCCAGGTCACTGTGGTTGGAGGCACACCAAATCCGAGAAAAGAAAGGCCTGCCTCTAGCAGAATAGCGGATGCGATACCGAAGGCGGAGGTAACGAGTACAGGAGCCAGCGAATTCGGCAAGACATGTCTGAAAATCACTCGCTTATTTGATAACCCCAGAGCCGTAGCAGCTGCAACATATTCCATATTTCTAACACGCAAGAATTCTCCTCTGGTGAACCGAGCGATGTAGGGCCAACTTGTTAAACCGATCAAGATCATCACCAACCAAATCGAACCGGTCTGGAACATAGCGACGACGGTGATAATCAGAAAGAATGTGGGGAAGGTAATTACCAATTCAATAAGCCGCGAAACAAGTATATCCACCCAGCCCCCATAAAAGCCCGCTAGCGAACCCAGTATGACTCCGATAGAGATAGCAACAGACATCGAAAGAAATCCGATCGTGAGAGCTATCCTGGAACCGTGAATCATCCCGGCAAGCACATCCCTGCCGATGGCATCAGTACCTAAGATATGATTTCCTCCCGGGGGCGCAGTATTATTTACGAGATCCTGATTTGATGAGCGCCATTTTATTGGCGGCCAAATTGTCGAACTCAATTTTCCCTGAGAATCAAGTTCCTTCCAATCTGCAGTAACAAGATCGGCATCCCAGCGATCCAACCCCAGGCCGACAAGATAATCCTTAAATACAGGGAAATAGAGTGTCCCATTGTACTTTGCCATGATTGGCTTATCATTGGCAAGAAAATCCGCAAAAATTGCAACAGCAAAAAGAAGGAATACTACATAAAGAGCTGCGAGTGCAATCTTATTCTTCTTAAACTGGTGCCTTACAAGGCTCCAAAACGATTGGTTTACAGCCTTACGCGACTTAGCATTGGATGCTTCTTCTTTCCGAGCCGCTTGTTGTTCAAGATCTTCTTTGTCTTTTGCCATAATTATACCAAATTAAGCAGTCTTCTTTGAGAATGCAATTCGAGGATCGACAACGGAGTAGAGAATATCAGCAAGTAACAGTCCTACTAGTGTCAATACTGCCGAAAGAGTAAATTCTGCCATGATTACCGGGTAATCTCTTGCTGTTAGAGCTTGGAAAGCAAGTTGCCCTACTCCCGGGACTGTAAAAATCGTTTCTATAATAACGGCACCGCCTACAAGACTGGGAAGAATATAGGCTACGATTGTGACAATCGGAATTAGTGAATTGCGAAGAGCATGTTTATAGATAACAATCTTGTTCGACAATCCTTTCGCTCGCGCTGTACGAATATAATCCTGCCGAATAACTTCAAGCATAGATCCTCGCATCTGGCGAGAAAGGTAGGCAAAGCTGCCATAAGTGTAGGCCGCAATCGGAAGAATCAAGTGCCAAATATAATCGAGGGTCCTAGTCATCCACGGATCATCTGGCGAACTGTTCATGGAGTGTAGTCCATTATTGGGAAACCATGCCAGAAAATCACCTCCGCCAAAAAAAATGATCGCCATCGTGGCTATCCAGAACGAAGGGAGCGAGTAGAGAATGAATACTGTTACAGTGCTGAACTTGTCGAACCGGCTATTCTGATGCGTAGCAGAATAGATACCCAAAGGAATCGCAATAATATAGGAGAGGAAAATGGAAATGAAGGCCAGCAGAAAAGTAATGGGAATTCGTTCTACAATCTTATCAAGGACATCCCTATTATCCTGAAACGACTTTCCGAAATCCAGCCTCATTAATGCGCCAACCCAAAGCGCATATTGATTATTCATTCCATTCCATTTGAAGGTCCAACGTTCTCCTATGGGTTTTAATCTTCCCGTCGAATCTTTTTCATCAGTAAAGATTGTCCAGAACCAGACGGGCTTATCGAGATGCCATTGAGCACGAATCTGATTGATCATCTGCTCATTAAGCTGCTGATTCCCTCGCATAGCGCCTTCTCCACCAACGCCAGCCTTTAATTCTGCCGGGTCTCCTGGCGCAAGCCGAGAGATGCCGAAACTAATTACAGTGATGAGAAAAAGCGTCGGAATAAATAGTAGCACCCGACGAATAATGTATTGGAACATTCTAAACTTACAAATTAAAAGAGTCCGCCTGGCTTAAGTACCGTGACGACTCGGAATACAAAAATACCTCAAATATGCGAGCGCGCGTCGAAAACAAAAAAGTGCGCGTCACAAATACGGCTGAGATTGCATGAGATACCGCCGCACATAATCTTCAACAGCATTCTCGAGCGTTGTGAACTCATTGGAATACCCTTGCTTGCGCAGTTTCCCGATATCTGCCTGGGTGAAGTACTGGTACGAGGCCCGAATATCTTCGGGCATATCGACATACTTAATCTTCTTTTCCACACCCATAGCTGAAAAGAGCGATCCTGCCAAATCATTCCATGAACGAGCTAGGCCAGTACCTAAGTTAAATATTCCCTTTATTTCGGGATTATGAAACGACCACATTAGAACATCTACGCAGTCCTTGACGTAGACAAAATCTCGAAAGAATTCTCCATCCTCATAGCGGGTATTTGAGGATCTAAAAAGCTCAAGATTGCCCTTCATTCGGACCTGATTGTATGCCTTATAGAGGAGGCTAGCCATCGCCCCTTTATGGTATTCGTTCGGTCCGAATACATTGAAAAACTTGAAACCGGTGCAGTGCTGGTCATACTCATTTTCGATCAGCCACTGATCGAAAATATGCTTCGAATATCCATATGCATTGAGGGGGCGATATTGGTTAATCTTTGCGTTCTCATCTGAAAATCCGAACGCCCCATCTCCATACGTGGCCGCACTTGAAGCATAGATGAACGGCTTTTCAGCCCAGATACTCCATTCCGCTAACTCCTTGCTAAAATGGTAATTATTTGACATCAAGTAGTCGACATTTCGTTCTGTAGTTGATGTACAGGCGCCAAGATGGATAACAGCATCGACATCATCCTTATCAATTTCCTCGTCCAAATATTCAAGGAAATGGTCTTTATGACAATAATCATCGAATTGCTTCCCTAGCAAATTTTTCCATTTTTCCGAGCTGTCAAGAGAATCAACGATGAGAATATCAGTAATACCATTCTCATTCAACCTTTGCAAGAGAACGCTTCCAATAAACCCTGCCCCTCCGGTGAGAATAATCATGGACTGTCTTTGAGTTTGCTTCTCGATAGATTAGAGATTAACGACAGACGATTTCTCCGATAAGGTTTCATTCCTCCCGGCACCAAGAGAAATGATATCAAGAGATGCACCGAGTTCACGTTCGATCGCAGAAAGATATTTTTCGACATTCTTAGGAAGATCATGGCGGTCACTGATTCCAGCCAATTCATCCTTCTTCCAGCCATCAAACGTTTCAAAGATTGGCCGTATCGAACTAAGAGTCTTGAGATTGGTAGTAAAGTTCTCAATCACCTTCCCATCTGTTATGCGTTCATAGCGAGTACAAATCTTAACTTCAGGGAGGTCACTGAGGACGTCAAGCTTCGTCAAGGCTACCGAAGAAATACCATTGATCATTACAGCATACCTAACCGCAACTGCATCGAGCCAACCACACCGTCTTGGACGTCCGGTGGTTGCGCCATACTCACGACCAGCCTTTCGCAGTCTCTCCCCAATTTCATCAGACAGCTCCGTTGGAAACGGGCCATTCCCAACACGCGTAGAATATGCCTTGACTACTCCAATTACGCTATCAACCGAGGTTGGTGGAATTCCAAGTCCTGTACAGGCACCCCCGGCTGTGGGACTACTTGAGGTAACGTAAGGGTAAGTTCCAAAGTCGATATCCAATAGAGCGGCTTGAGCTCCTTCAAGCAAAATATTGCTCCCTTGGGCAATCGCTTTGTTCAGCATTAGCGCCGTATCGGTAATATAGGGGTCCATTTCCTTGTCAAAGACTTCATAATCCCTGACAATCTGTTCAACGTCACAGAAGTCGGTTGAATCGTAGAATTTTGAAAGGAGTTCGTTCTTTTCACTAATGTTCTGGCGGAGCTTTTCGACGAAAGAAGGTCGATCAAGAAGGTCAACGATACGAATTCCTTTCCGGGCAAACTTGTCTTCGTATGCAGGGCCAATTCCCCGTCCGGTAGTTCCAACAGCCTTGCCGTCCCCTGATTTACTCAGTCGTGCTTCACTTGCCTTGTCAAGCTGCTTATGATACGGCATGATCAGATGGGCATTGTAGGATATGAAGAGTCTTCCTTTGACTTCGACTCCAGCTGCTTCAACCATCGCAATTTCGTCTCTCAGAGCAACAGGATCGATAACAACTCCATTACCAATAATGCATTGGACACCGGGATGAAAAATTCCGCTTGGAATCAGATGAAGGACAAATTCGCGGCCATCAGGAAGTCTGATGGTATGTCCGGCATTGGCGCCCCCTTGATAACGTGCCACGTATTCACAATTCTCAGCAAGAAGATCGACGATCTTGCCTTTCCCTTCGTCTCCCCATTGGGAGCCAAGCACAATTGTTACAGGCATGTTGTAAAGTTTTAAAAGACAAAAAGCCAAAATCGAAAGGATACTCTGATGATCTTTTCGTTCTCAGCTTTCACCCTATTCTATCGCACTCCGAGAACATCCGAAAGCTTTGTCAGTTCGAGAAGATTCTTGAATTGAGCGCTCGGTTCTTCAATCTCCAGTGAGGCGCCGACGGATTGTGCCGCCTCGCGTGCCCCCAGAAGCATCCCAAGGCCAGAGCTATCTACAAAACCGACGGAGTGCATATTGATTATTACGTTGCTGATAGGTCCGGCAGCAGTGATTTCTTCGCGAATCAGCTTCGCAAATTTCATTGCCTCAGCTCCGCCAGTCAAATCTCCGTTCAGATCCACCCGCAAAAGCCCACCCTCTTTCGTAATGTTTGAGTTCATGGTGATAGTTAAACTGCTGTAACCACCTCTTTGGTTTTTGCTTTACCCGCGACTGATATGGTTTTCTTCTTGTCACGGTGCAGCCAATCGTAAGAAATAGCAGAAGCTACGAAAATCGATGAGTATGTTCCTGTAATAACACCAACAAGCATTGTAAATGCAAATCCGCGAAGCACTTCACCGCCCCAAATGAATAAAACAACCAGTGTCAGGAAAACTGTACCGGAGGTGATAATCGTACGCGGAAGAGTCTCATTAATTGCGCGATTCATAATGGTCTTGAGATCTTGACCCTTATATTTTTTCTGATCTTCTCTGATTCGATCGTAAATGATAACGGTATCATTAACCGAAAAACCTACGATGGTCAAGAATGCAGCCAACAAGGTTGAATTCATCTCAAGGTTGAGCCATGGAGCGATTCCATTAAAGATTACAGCGAAAGCGAAGGCAACGAGTACATCATGCACGATTGCTATAACAGCACCCATGCCATAGACGAACTTGAAACGGAATGCTAAATATATTAAGATAACTATACAGGTGAAGAAAACAGCAAATAGGGCCTTCTGTTGAAGCTCCTTTCCTATTTTGGCACCAATATGAGTATTCTGCATTAACTGTGCAGAATTACTGGTGACTCCCTTTGCAATCGCGTCTTGAACTTTCTTCGTCGTCTCGGCTCCTGCCCCCGCGCCAGCTCCCCCTTCGCGAACTCGAATAAGGACCCCTGACTCATCTGAACCATAGTACTTAACTTCTGCACCTCTGAATCCGCCGGCATCCAGAGCAGAACGAATATCGTCAATCTTTACAACTTTTTCAAATTTGAGCTGTACTTCGGTGCCACCGGCAAAATCGATGCCGAACTCCACACCTTTAAAAAGGGCCCAGACGATCCCCGCAACAGTGATTGCAATGGACACAAAATACCATGTTCGGCGCTTGCCGATGAAATCGATGTTTGTCTTACGAAAAAAGTGCATGTCGATTATGAATAAAATTTATTTTTTCAAGTTCACTTCCAGCGATTGTCGCGACAGCTTGAATCGCTATCTCTACTTCTCTGCTTAGTCTATCCAAATTTGATCGCTGTCGGAGCGCGCTCTAAGAGCAAATCAAAAATAATTCGGGTTATGACAATGGCCGTAAAAAGTGAGGCTGCAATACCGATCATTAGTGTTACGGCAAATCCTTGGACGGTGCCAGTTCCAAACGAGTACAAGATTATACCCGAAAAGAAGGCAGTCAAATGTCCGTCGAAAATTGGGGCAAAGGCTCGCTTGTACCCATCATCAATTGCCAATTTGAGAGATTTACCATTCCCCAACTCCTCCCGTATTCGTTCATATATGAGAACGTTTGCATCCACGGCAATACCAACAGTCAGCACCAAACCTGCCATACCAGGCAAAGTCAGAGTCGCGCCGAATGTCGCCAATACTGCTAGTGTGAAAAGTAGGTTAACGATAACAGCAATATCAGCAACGAACCCGCCAGTCACATAATAAAAAGCCATAAAAATAATGACTGCCAGGAAACCGAATATGATAGATTGAGTGCCCTTAGAGACCGAATCAGATCCTAAAGATGGGCCGACTACTTGTTCCTGAATAATCTTAACTGGAGCCGGCAAGGCACCTGCCTTCAACACGATTTTCAAAAGATTCGCCTCTGCCAGATCTCTCATTCCGGAGATCTCAGAATTTCCACCCTCGATTTTTTGGTGCACGTTCGGGGCAGAGTATACTACACCATCAAGAACGATGGCAATTTGTTTGTTGATGTTCTCACCCGTGACGCGAGCCCATAAGCGTGCGCCTTCGTCATCCATCTGCATCGTGACTACTGCCTTGCCGTCACGGCTATCCTTATCGGCACCGGTGATATATTTACCGGTTAACTCAGGCTGGGAATTAAGGAAGTATAACTGGTAGAAATTACTTCCGTCTTTTCCCTTTTCAGGGCGGCTGAACGCAAATGAGAGTTCACCTTCGTAAAACGGTTTAATATCAGCACGATTCAAAATATCAAGAACAGATTTTCGATCCTGCTCACTAATATAAAAGACACGCGGATCTTTTTGACTTTCACCTTTTCTTATATAGATGGAGAAGGGATGTTCCTTTTCGAATTTCGCGGCGGCCTGTTCTTTACTAAGTCCTGCATAGGCCAAACTATCTGCGATACGCGCTGAGTCATCAGGCGACATTTTCTGAGCGGTCTTCGCTGTGGAATCGACTTTGACTGTCGATGAATCTGCCTTTTTGGACTTAACTGCGACGTCTTTCTTCTTTGCTACCCCTGCGGCTTTTGCAAGCTTGGAGCTATCGATCTTCGAAGTTGTATCGGCCTTGGCGACAAGAGAATCTTTCGCAGGAGCTTGGCCCATAAGATACTTATCAATATTATCAAGCACCCTACTGACGATTTTCGGATCCTTGAAGAGTTTGAACTCGAGCTGAGCCGTACCTTCCAGGAGTTGACGAACCTGTGCGGGATCCCCGGCACCCGGTACTTCAATAATGATACGACGGGTTCCGAATTTCTGAATCGTCGGCTCGGTCAGTCCGAACTGATCGATACGATTGCGGATAATCTCAATTGCGCGATCGACTGCTTCATCAGATCCGGTCTGCAGAGAAGCTGCTATCTCCTTGTCTTCGCCCGTTCGCACATCGCTAAGAAGGAAATAGTTTGCGAGAGACTTACCTTTCGGCGCGGCAATTTCGGCGAATTTCTTCACAAAGATCGAAACGACAGGCTCCTCCGAAATTATCTCTTCTGCACTTGTAGCGGCAAGGACTTGGTCGAAGATCGCATCCTTATTAGTTGCCTGCTCTTCGATAAACTTAAGAACATCCACTTCCATCGTGACATAAATCCCTCCACGGAGATCCAATCCCAACTTAATGGCTTTTTTCCCCGTAGATTTTATTGATTCGTCATTGGCGGCAATATATTGTGCCTTCTTAGCCGAATCCTTGGGACCAAAGGAGTTGATCGTAGAGCGGTACTCCTGGGATTGCCATGTAGGATACAATGCCCAGAGGGAACCGACAATGCATAAAAGAACAATGATAATGAGAGTGCGATGTTTCTTCACGATGTTTAATGAATTAAGTCTTCAAGTGCAAAAGACACCGCATAACACGAAATTTAGCAAAGCGGCTCCCGGAATTCGGGTTATTTTGCCATGCGAAAAAACTTTTTCCCACCCTTCTGTTCCCCGATCTGTCGAAAATATGAAAACCCTGAACCTCGGAAGGCTCAGGGTTTTCAATTAGTTTGCCTTATCAACATACCGTTCTTGTCTAATTAAGAACGGATTCTTGTGAGCGGTGACGAAATTCAATTACCTATAGAGCAAGTCAGAACTCAGATCAATAGGACGATGCACTATTCTGATATTCCTCTTCCCTTAACATGATCTCATGCGTCTCATACATGACAAGGATCATTGAAAAATTAACTACTTAATTGTGGTGAATCTCAAATCAAAACTAATGATTACGAGCACCTCCAAATCGGATTGTGCTCAAGAGATACATCCTAATCTGTGGGGGAAAATGCTTAAGTAGCCTAATGGGGTATACTTAAGATTCTCCGTGGCAACTTCTGCTAATTAACCGCGGCGACGATAAAGCATTTGTAACTAGCTGTACAAATATACGACGGAATCGCGAAAATGGTACCAATTATTTTACAAAAAAAAGAGTAGGGATAACCGATTGAATCATAACAATATATGTGATATAGAACCGCCGGAAATCTACAAGCCGGTTGATTAATAAAAAACTCCCCACTTCCTTAAAAGCAGGGAGCCATTAGTTTGCCTTATCAACAAGCCGTCTTAAAGGAAACGGCACCTTGTGAGCGGTTGAGAAATTTTTACAAGATTCTTTAGGGTTGACATGCAACTAATTGAAATACAAGTAGTTTCGCAAAAAAATCCCTAGGGAATGTACCTCTTTTCAGCCGATTCTTACTTGAGCGCAACAATTCTCGTGTAAATCCCTCGATGTTGACCAAATTGGGCAATACCTAATAATACGCAAATCTTACAAATACAGATTCCTTGGGACAGATCTGGCCCAGAGCGCCTCACTAGCAAAGTGGGAATCAGTCCAAGGCCCGTTCAACAGTGGAGAGAGTTTATTAGAACATGGATTCGATATCAATGCGCAAGTAAGATTTGACATGAATTGAGGTTGCAATGGAGGGTGATAATTTCGTATTTTTGTAAAAGTTATGCAGCCTTAGGGTTTTATTTTGATTGTCCCTGCCACGGGATGCAGCATATTCTAATCTAACGGTTCTGATTCGACAAAGGCTAGTATATACAGAAGGACGAGATTTTCTCGTCCTTTTTTGTTAGAAGACTTTGAACTCACCAAAAAGCTCCTGGGCAGTTTTGCCAGCCTGCAATCCGCGTTCTGTTTTCTGCTCGCCTTCAACTGAATGGCGAAGCTCTGCGATGATCTTTTGAGAATGTTCTGAAGGGATAATAAGTACTCCGTTCGCATCGCCAAATACAATATCTCCGGGCTTTACATCAACACCTGCAATCCTAATTCCAACGCCGAACTCGATCATCGATCCTCTTCTGCGAATGTCCTTAACACACCGATACTGGCCGAATACAGGAAATCCAAGCGTATCGATTTGTTCTATGTCTCGGACCCCTCCACTGACCACTGCTCCTCGAGCACCCCTTCTCTTTGCCCTGGTTGACATCAATCCGCCCCAGAGTGCAGCGTCAATATCATGGTCTGCAGTAACAAGAACGATTGAATTCTCCGGAATTGAATCAACCATTCTCAGGATAGTATCAATCTCCACGTATTCAGTGGTAGCGACGACTTTGCAGGGATAGGCGTAACCCGCGACCTTGAGATGAGAATTAGGAATGATCGCCTGAATGCTTCTATCAAGGACATTGCCTGGTATCCCAAGTCGATCCATAGCGTCACTAACTAGGGGAGTAAATAATGTTTCGAGGAATTTCAGGTCTTCTAACATGTGAAGTGAGTTACCACGAGAATGAATCATCGAAGACCTGTCGGCATAGTCTCGAACCCTGGCTGCACATTGACACCCCCTAGAGTCCTCCATGTATCATCCTCAAGGGAGCAGAGCGCCCAACAGAAATTAATTGGGTATCCAGGCGATGCGACATTTGGGTGATAACCTTTCACGATTGTAACCGCATCATTTTCATTAACAGGCATGCAAAATTCAGGACTACCGAGATTCGAATAAATAAATTGGGTGCCGAATCCCGGCTTTGGAATATCGAAAAAGAGATACAATTCTTCGCGAGTAGCTGCATGTTCGTGCGGTGGCCAGCTTGTCCAATTTCCGGGTTTAGACATCGTTACTCCCATCAGTAGTCTTGATCCTTCAACGTTCTCAGCGATAATCTTATGGATATCGCGATAATAGGGCTCGGCTCCGACATGTAAGGTCAAGTCCGCATTCTCTTTCACATCCTTTTCAAAATTTACGTAGTGGACGGGGTGTACTTTTTCTGTAGGACAGGAGGCCTCGATAATGTCGACAAATTGGTCAGTCACTACTTCAAAGTTCATTCCTTTCGGAATGTACATTCCATCAAAGCGACTAAGTTCATACGATGAGCCGCCGATACTCACACTTCCCTTCCCATGAAGGCAAAGCAATGTTGTCTCCGATCCTTCATTCTGAGCCGTTACCTTCGGCATCTGGTGATCCAAAATTATCCTTCCCGCAGACATAAACTTAAATTCGGAATTCCTTGGCGTCATCACAATGACTCGGCCTTTTTCATCTGCAGTATTACGGAACAACCAATTGTTTGACATATTCTAATAGCTATTAAATCCCCCGTCGACCGTCATAATGTGCCCATGCATATAATCCGAAGCACCGGATGCTAAATAAATGAAGGCACCTGCTAACTCGTTCGGGTCCCCGAATCTCCCTGCGGGAATTCGGGATAATATATGATCTGAACGTTCGCGATTTTTTCTTAGAGCATCAGTCGCGTCGGTTAGGAAATACCCTGGGGCAATGGCGTTCACATTGATATGGTATTTTGCCCACTCATTTGCAAGCGCCTTTGTAAGTTGAGCAACACCGCCTTTAGCAGCAGCGTATGCGACAACATTTATGCCGCCTGAAAATGACAGAAGAGAAGCGATGTTGATGATTTTTCCACCGCCCGTTTTCTGCATCACTCTGGCAGCATCCTGCGACCAAAAAAATACTGCAGAGAGATCTGTCTCAATCTCTTCATTCCAATCCTTTGATGAGTACTCTATGGCAGGGCTTCTCCGGATGATTCCGGCATTATTGATGAGGATGTCAATCTTCCCGAAATTTTGAATTGCTGCGGAGAATACTTTCTTCCGATCAGTCTCCGATGTGACATCGGCTTCCATTATAAACGATTTATTGGAATGTGTGAGCAAGGACTTTGTTTCATCCAGCATTTTTGCATCTCTGCCAACAAGAACGACGTTTGCTCCGGCTCCGTGAAGTGCCATGGCAGAGGCTCTGCCCAACCCACGCGAAGCGCCGGTAATGATGGCGGTCTTTCCGACGATGCCGAATAAATCTTCCAGGTATGTCATTGGCTTCGAAAATACGAACCTTTCGATGGCCTGAACTGCGAAAATCAATCTAAGCGCCCATCTTCAGATCCGTAACATTCCGAGGGAATCGATCACAACCATAATATTTGTACCTGAGCTATTCTCTTAATCAATATGGTGTTAGCAGATCTTATTAATATTTTACTTAATCTTCTGCAGAGGCTTAACAGATGGCCATCCATCCAAGCAAGACTGGTTGTCAGATTGGCTCTTGGGTCAAAGGTGAAAAAATTCCGTAACTTCGTAACAATTAATTAATACATGAAAGGTACTACGTGCGTTACCGATGGAATCTTCTGGAGCATTCTCCCGAAGATATTGAGGCAGCACGCAGTTTGTCACAATCGATCAATGTTCCAGAAAGTATTGCATCAATTCTTATTTCCCGTGGAATAAGAACATTCGACGAAGCGAAAGATTTCTTTCGACCTTCACTTGAGCACCTACATCAACCAAGTTTGATGTCCGACATGGACGTCGCAACGCGGCGGATTCGTACTGCCATTGAACAGAATGAATTGATCGCTGTTTACGGGGATTACGACGTTGATGGAACCACGAGCACAGCAATGATGACGCTGTTCTTGAGATCGATTGGAGCAAATGTCGCGTATCATATTCCGAATAGGTTTACTGAAGGATACGGCCTGACAATATCAAGTCTTGACCGTCTTTTTAACGATACCCAGGGTAAGCCATCTTTGCTTGTTGCGATCGATTGCGGGATTACTGCGATCGAAGCAGTTGCTCACGCCCGCAATAAAGGGGTCGATGTCGTGATATGCGACCACCACGAACCGACTGATAGCCTCCCTAATGCCAATGCAATTTTAAACCCGATTAAGAAAGGATGTGGATACCCGTATAAACATCTTTGCGGCTGCGGTGTTGCCTTCAAACTTATAGAATCCCTCGCCGATTCTCATGGAAATAAATCGGCGGCCTACGAGTATCTCGATTTTGTCGCCTTGGCAAGTTCGGCAGATATCGTTTCACTCAGAGGAGAGAATCGTATTCTCGTATACTTTGGTCTGAAACTACTCAATGAAAAACCGCGACCAGGCATCAAAGCCTTGATAGATGGTGCAGGGCTGAAGCAGGGCAAGATCATGACTACGCAGATAGTATTCGGCCTAGCGCCGCGAATTAATGCTGCAGGACGTCTGGGTGAAGGAAGCCGCTCGGTCGAGTTGCTGATGGCTCAGACACAACAGGAGGCTCTGCAATCGGCTGCGATCCTTGAGCTTGAAAATATTAACCGCCGGAAGATCGATGAAGAGGCTTTTTTTGAGGCGGTAAGTTTAGTAGACGAAATGCTGAACCGCGAACGGGATCGCATCATCGTTTTGCATAATGCCACGTGGCATGCCGGAGTTATAGGTATCGTCGCATCACGTCTGGTTGAGCGATACCACCTTCCTGTTGTACTGATGACAACGATTGACGGAATGGCAAAAGGGAGTGCCCGATCAATTATAGGATTTGATATCCATTCCGCTCTTAAACGATGTGAAGATAAGCTCGTAACTTTTGGTGGTCATAAATACGCCGCAGGAGTTTCCATGCTTCCCGACCGGGTTGCAGAATTCCGAGAGGCCATAAACTTGGTCGCGAATGAGATGGTTAGTGATACTATGCTTCAGCGAGAGCTTATCATCGATGCATCGATCGACTTGAATGAACTTACTCCGAAATACTTTGCTGTCATACGCCAACTTGCTCCATTCGGACCGGATAACATGCGCCCGTTGTTCTACGCAAAGGATGTTCAGGTCGTTGGGACGCCCAGAATTGTAGGCAAAGGTATACCCCACCTCAAAGCGAACCTTCGATCTAGAAAGAAAATTGATTACGAGATTTTCAAAGCAAATCGAACCGACACAAATCCAAATACCATTCCGTTTAATCTGGGAGGTAACCCCATAGATGCAATTGGCTTTGGTCTCGGCACGAGAATCGATGAGCTAAAAGGTGACCGAGGGAAATTGCGGGAGGATATCGAAATGGTATTTGCCCTCGATGAAAATGAGTACAATGGCCGGACTACACCGCAATTAGTGATCAAGGATTTTAGATAGTCAATGAGCGGACACAGCAAATGGGCGCAGATCAAGCGCAAAAAAGCGGTCACCGATACGAAGCGTGGACAGATGTTCACTCGGCTCATAAAAGAGATTGTCATTTCTGCACGGCTTGGCGGACCCGATCTTGAAGGGAATGCTCGTCTTCGTCTTGCTGTCGAACGCGCACGCAAAAGCTCGATGCCGAACGATAACATCAAACGCGCTATCTCCAGGGGCGCAGGTGGAGAAGGGTCTTCTACGTTCGAAGAATTAACGTACGAAGCATACGGGCCGGGCGGAGTAGCGATCATGATTGAAACTGCCACCGATAATCGGAATCGAACCATCGGTGAAATGCGCCACATCATGTCCAAGTATGGCGGCAATATCGGCGAGACTGGCTCGGTAGGATGGATGTTCGCAAAGAAAGGAATTATTGTCGTTCCAAAAGCCGGACAAGATGAGGATCAGATATTATCTATCGCTCTTGATGCCGGCGCAGATGATCTGAGAACGGATGATCCTGACTATTTTGAGATACAAACCTCTCCCGAACAATTTGAAAAGGTGTTGAATGCTGTCAATGCAGCCGGAATTCCTATAGAAGAGGATAAGGTTGGGCTGATCGCCTCTACGATGGTCAAAGTAGAAGACGCTGAGGCAGAAAAACTGGCAAAATTAATCGAAATGCTGGAAGAGAACGAGGACGTCCAGAATGTTTACTCGAATGCCCAATTTTGACCTACAACTTTTGCAGTACTGCTGTGTTTCTTGATTGTAGTCAAGAAACAATGCAAATAGAATGAAAAAAGCAATCATAACCCTCGCACTGTTTGGTTTGGTCGCGATAACTTCTGTAGCTTTAGCCCAAACACATTACACAGGTATTGCAAATGTCATTCATCTATTGGATGATTGCACAGGTCATCATGAAGATTCTGCAATTCACGAGATCTCATACTCAGTAATCCCTCGCAAAGGAAATACTGATTCAATAAGCTTTGCTATTTCCATTTCCATCGCATATAATAGTGCGGTGTTTGTAACGAAAAGAGTGTACCCATTAGATGGATTCGCCGGAACACCAACCACCGATACCATAACGTATCTAAGAAACGATGCTGATTCCATTATCTTTTCGTTTCGATTACATTACAATTTCTCCGAGCATAATCCTTCCGTTCCTCTTACAGATCCATGCAGGGACTTTAACGATGATGAGTACTTCAATGGAATTGCAAGAATCTCCACGCTGACGGCCGGAGTTGGGCCCCAAGCACAAGGAGTCTCGGCTGCTGCATTCTTTCCGAATCCAACGAATGGGCCCGTGAAGATCAAAGGGGTCACTAGTCGGGTGAGCCTGATTGACAATCTGGGAAGAATTTCTATGATACGAAAAATAGAGGGCTCAGTGGAGGATGAAAGCAATACCATAGATATTTCCTCCTTACCAAGCGGCTGTTATACACTCGTGATCGAGCAGGGAGAGAACAGGCGCATCGGAAAGCTGATTAAATTCTAATAGGTCTATAACATTGATCTCAATGCAGGCTCCAGTTCCTTGTGCTCGAACTCAAAACCCGATTCGTTAAGCCTTGCTGGAAGAACTCGCTGTCCGAAGAGCAACAATTCCTCTCCCATTTCTCCGAAAATAATCTTCACGATAAATGATGGCAAGGGAAATAGAGCAGGACGACGTAATACTCTAGCCAGAGTCTTTACAAAGGTCCTGTTGGTCACAGTATTAGGAGCGACGGCGTTTACCGGCCCCTTTACATTATCGTTTTCAATTGCGTATTGATAAATTCGAAGAAGATCGTTCAAGTCGATCCAGCTCCACCATTGACGGCCTGATCCGACGACTCCTCCAACACCGAGTTTGAAAGGGAGAAGTAGTTTTTGAAGTGCCCCACCTTCAGGGCTCAGGACTAATCCTGTTCGAACGTTCACGACCCGAATCCCCTTAGATTCGATCATCCTTGTCTCCGATTCCCACGCTTTACAGACATCTGCCAGAAATCCGCTGCCCGGACCGCTATTTTCCGTCAACTCCTCATCGCCGCGATTACCGTAGTAACCGATCGCAGAAGCGCAGACAAAAGACTTCGGTGGATTCTTGAGCTTTCCGATACATTCGGAGAGGAATCTTGTCGGGTAGATGCGGCTATCGGCAATCTTTTTTTTCTTATCATTCGTCCATCTGCCATTAATGGATTCACCGGAAAGATTTACAAAGACATCGTAACCTTCCATTCGCCTCAGGTCAACTTCGTGTCTATATGGGTCCCATAATAATCCGACATCGGACGTGGATCGAACCAGGAGAGTAACGGTATGTCCGGAAGAGCGGAGACGAGAAACTAGCTTAGAACCGATAAAACCGGTAGCACCGGAGATGAGAATTTTCATTAGGTATGAAGAGTTTGCGGCAGATGTGGGAAAGCAGTCAACGGTTTGCTGCAAACTGTTAACTTGAGAAGTGGAGGTGAGGGGAATTGAACCCCTGTCCGAAAAGCACGTTCCGCAGCGTCTACGCACGTAGCCTCTTGTTATTTAATGATGAACGCCATAGCAAGAGGCAACCGACATCCATCATTGCTCTTCCTGTATACGATCTCGGGACGAAGAGCGTTTCCCGTGAAAGAGACCGAACATACGACTCCTGTGATCAAGACTCGCTCGTTCTAATGAGTCTTGCAGAAGGGCACCCTCTCTCCGAAGAGAGAAACAGCGTCAACGCGGTACTAGCCCGCGGAGCTTAGGCAGCCATAGCATAGCTATAGTTGGCGGTTAAGCCGTACTTGCGGTTGCTTAAGGATGGTGCAAGTCCCACCCTGTGCGCGGCATACGAGGCGTCAGCCCCCCGTCGAATCCTGTGCACCCCCATATTCCAATGAACAATCCACGGTAACAGCCGTTGGACTTCTACAGTGCCTTTTATTATACGTTTTGGATCTTGATGGGTTTCGGTTTTTGACCAATTACTTCCGAACGAGGCTTGATAATGCTGGGTTTTCATTCCGTAACTTTTCAAGTATTCATGCGATCAGCCAGAAAACGAGTTATTTTCATAACGATAGGAGCCTGCAGATCCTACAGATATCTAGTCATCGTAGCCTTTCTTTTTCTGCTACCAGGATCGAGCATCGGACAAATAAGAAGTGCCCGAAGCATAGTTGTAAAGTTCAAAACTATGACGTCGCTGATCTCACCAAGTCCTGAACTCCGCGCAGCGATTCAGAGTATTTCTCCTCAGGATATCAGTTCGGCAACTCCTCTGTTCAAACGAAGCTCAGGAGGAAGCATCCAATCTATAAATCAAATCGATTCCGAGTTAGTACTGATCATCCTACTCCCCTTACTGGGCGGAGTTGATCCTTTCGAGAGCAGTTCGAGAATCAGCGCCTTCCCAGAAGTAGAATACGCAGAGCCAAATTACATTTATCATATTGATGGGATCCCGACCCCGAACGATTCTCTCTATAGCCAGCAATGGGCACACAAAGTCATGCGGATTCCGGAGGCTTGGCAAATAACCACCGGAGATTCATCGATCCATATCGGATTCGTCGACACCGGAGTTAACTGGGATCACCCTGAACTCATCGGACAGTTTGCAGTAAATCCCGCAGAGGATATTAATCATAACGGACTTCTCGATGCATGGTCTTCGCGGGAAAAGAGGCTCGATGCACGCGGTAATTCCGTCTACGGAGATCTCGATGGCATCGATGAAGATGGAAATGGGTATGTTGACGATGTGATTGGATATGATTTCGTAGATCAGGGATCGATCAACTTCGGCGATACGAAAGATCGCGATCCGATCCCGGATGACGAAGAATCGCATACACATGGCACAGCAGTTGCCGGTGTAATTGCAGCAAAAGCTAACAATGGAATCGGCGTGGCAGGTATCGCTCCAGCATGCAAACTTGTTGCACTCCGCGCGTTCGATGCGACTGGAAATGCCGAAGATGATGATATTGCATCTGCGATTGTCTATGCAGCCGATAATAATGTTCGGATCCTGAATCTCTCGTTCGGAGACATCGTGCCCTCCTTGCTTCAGCGCGATGCCATCCGCTATGCGAGCAGGAAAGGCGTATTAGTATTCGCTTCGAGTGGCAATGATGGCAGCGTAAACCCACACTACCCTTCCGATTTCGACGAATGTGTATCCGTTGGCGGTACCGTCTTAGCCACGGACAACACCACGGAAAGCCAGTGGAGTCAATCGACTCATGGCGCGGGCATGGATCTTATTGCACCAGCGGTACAGATCTATACACTCTACCGGGGAAATGATTATCAGGCGATCAGCGGGACAAGCTTCAGCTCCCCTGAAGCGGCTGCAGTGGCCGGATTGCTCTTATCGAAGAATTCGAAATTGACGAACATTGAACTTCGTTCGATTCTCGAATCTACATGTAGGAATTTGAATCCGACCGGAGTAGGACCGTTTGAAGGGAACGGACGGATCGATGCTTTTGCAGCACTCACCTACCCCGGCAATGCAGCGATAAAGATCACCGCTCCGGGGACGAACGATGGATACCGTGTTGGGGATACGGTCGCAATAATCGGTTCTGCTGCAAGCACGTTATTTACAAAGTACTCATTGGCCATCGATCCGGGAAGAAACTCAACGAATACCCATCTCTACACTATCATACCGGTTGATCCCAAGAATCCCAAACAAGCTTACGATTCATCCCGACAGGTTATTAACGATACTCTTGGGTTGTGGTACACAGGCGACATGAGCCCCGGTGACTATACCATCACCCTATCCGTATCCTCAAGCGACCATCGTGCTACGGAAGAACGGATCACTATCACTCTGCATAACTCATTTCCAACTATCGATTCTCTTTCAGCGACGAAGATCTACGTGAACGAGAAACGTGGATTGCTAATTCAGGCACATACCGATACGCTTACCACAGCAACGCTCTACTTCCGTAAGGTGGGTTCTACGGAATGGAAGAGAAAGACCGATGACCGCTTCACGCAAGGACACAATATGCTTCTGACGTCAAGTGAGGCTCCGATCCTGGCTCCGCTTGAATTGAAACTCATAGCTATCAATAGCGCCGGAGATTCAACGAGCCGGACGATCACGAGTTCGATCTCTTCGGAGGCCATCACCCAGCGCGGATTTCAGCAGAAGGATTATTCCCTTCCGCTTGGGTATGCACTTGATACAGTCGTATCGACTCCGAATGGAAAGCTCGTTGTGATGAACACGTTTCCGAATGGAACAGATTTCGGACCGCTTAAGATATTCTCTTTCGATAAATCTGCAAAACGTTTTAAGGCCGTTGACTCTCTTGACTATCCGTGGATACCGCGTTCGATCGGGAATACAACGGGCGATGACAAACCTGAACTACTGCTTCAAGCCGGCCATTCGTACGAAATATATAAGCAAAATGCGAAGTCACTCCTCGGCACCATCATTAATGCAGATACGACTTCATTCACAAGATTAGCCATTGGTCTTGTCGATGTCGATAATGACGGCAAGCAGGAGTTGCTTGTCGAAGATACTCAAGCACTCACACCGAAACATTTCCGCAATATTCTGAAAGTATTGAAAATCTCCGGCAGTGCCGATCTTGAGATGGGAAGATTGATCGACAATACTCAGCCCGGATTATTTGAAGCTGATAATAATTACAATTCTCCCGATGCCCGCTTCACAAACATTACCGGATCAGGAAAACAGGATATCGTCACCGTTGATGATGATGCCGATATTCTCGCCTACGAATTTGACGACACCATGCCTGACCACTTCCGCCAGGTATTCCAAGACCTCAACGATGGAGCGACCGAAGGTAGGCTGCTGACTACCGGTGATTTCAACGGCGATGGGAAGTCCGATATTGCCTTGGCCTACCACACGCCCTATGATCCGAATATCGATAACGAATACGATGCATCCTATTGGACGGTCAAGGTCCTTCTGGGAAACGGAAATGCCACATTTGAAGAGGTCTATAATGACCATTTCTATCTTGCACGCTCCCTCTCGCCCTACCGCGCAAGTACTGCGGCCATTCATAATGTGACAGGAAAAACCGGAGACAACCTGGTGCTTTCCCTTTTTCCAAATTTCTATCTCCTGGAATTCGATAGCTCTGCCCGAACGATGAAGCCCATCTGGCATTTTCCGGTTTCGAATTCGCCTCGAGGTGCCCTCGTGTTTGATTTCGACGGGAATGGAAAACGCGAGTTCGGTTTCAATGCCGGCGACGCACTCCACTTCTTCGAAATGGATGACAACTTCGTCGATCAAACAACTACTCCAAGCGGACTTGAAGCAATTCCCAGAGATACGAACAGAGTAGATCTCGCATGGGGCGCTGTTCCGGGCGCAACA